>NZ_JBEOPC010000005.1:0-122541 GCF_040309765.1 Psychrobacter sp. TB20-MNA-CIBAN-0197 | reverse complement strand
AAAAATAGACGCTTAGAACGACTAAACTTACCATTTTTATCTGCAAATCGCCTAAAAAATAGTCTCTGTCAGTGCCACGGTCGAATGTTCAACACGCCCTAAATGGTTAAACTCTTTTTATAGGCAACTTTATGTCAGACGCTCCTCATCCTATGTCAGATAATAGCGTCATTTGCTTAATGGCGCCAACGGCGAGTGGCAAGACCGCCTTAGCTTATGAGCTTTATGATAGTGGTCGTTATGAGCTTATCTCAGTAGATTCTGCGCTTATTTATCGTGGGATGGATATTGGTACCGCTAAACCTACGGCTGCAGAATTACAGCGTTATCCGCATCATTTAGTCGATATTATTGATCCAACACAAAGCTATAGCGTCGCGGAGTTTGTCAGCGATGTTGAGTGCCTGATTGATGAGTGTCATGCAAAAGGTAAAATCCCGTTGTTAGTGGGCGGTACGATGATGTACTACATGGCACTGATAGAAGGCCTGTCGCCTGTTCCGGATAGCGATGAGCAGGTACGCAGGCAAGTCGAGCAGTGGCGACAAACAGCAGGTATTGGCGCTTTATACGATTATTTGGCTGACGTCGATCCTCAGAGCCATCAACGGTTAGCGCCTGCTGATACGCAGCGAATCACGCGAGCCGTCGAGGTATATAAACAAACCAGTGTCCCAATAAGCGACTGGCAACATCAACCCAAACAAGCATTGGCCCATAATCCTAACCAGCAGTGGCATGTCTTATCCGTGCTACCGGAGCGTTCCTGGTTACATGAGCGCATTCATCAACGTTTAGATATTATGTGGCAAGAAGGCTTAGTGGATGAGGTGATCGGTTTACTTGAGCGCTATCCGCTGACCCCAAATATGCCTGCCATGCGCTGCGTGGGCTATCGTCAAGTGCTTGAATATTTGGTGCATATCGACCATCCAGTCTTTGAGCGCGCGCATTTAGATAAGTCGCTGTTTTATGAGGCTTTTGCTAATAGTACAGATGACAAGGTTAAGGTGTCTAATAACTCTGCAAAACCGATGCAGTCTCAGCAGCAGCATCTCGCTTGTGAAGCGATGCGAAATAAGGCATTATATGCTACCAGACAGCTGGCTAAGCGCCAGTACACTTGGCTGCGTAAGTTGTCCAAAGGCTTAGCGGTAGCAAATCAGTCCGCTATAGCGCCTGCACAAATTGATACAAGCATTACTGATACGCAACACAATATAGTCATAAGCTCATTTACTTCTATCGAGCAAGTGAGAGATTATTTAGGGTAGCCGCTACAGTACATTTATATAGCATCGCTATTTTGTATAAATAGATTAGTACAAATAGAATGAGCTAAAGAGTAGTATGATTGAATCGTTTTTATAACATTACGCAAGAAATGATGTGTAAGAAACGATTATATTAAATAACGATAAACGACAATAGAGCAGGGTGTTAACTGTTATAATTTAGAATGATTTTTCTTAGTATAAAATCACAGTACATTACAATAAAATAATAACTATTAGGAGAATTTTTATGTCAAAAGGACAGACTCTACAAGATCCGTTTTTGAACTCATTGCGCAAAGACCGTATTCCAGTGTCCATTTTTCTAGTGAATGGCATTAAGCTACAAGGCCAGATTGAGTCTTTTGACCAATATGTGGTGTTATTAAAAAATACCGTTAGCCAAATGGTTTATAAGCATGCCATATCGACAGTAGTACCAGCGCGAAACCCTCGTAGCAGTACAGCGTCATCTTCTAGTAGCAGCGCACAATCCTCAGGCTCGGCTAGTGGCTACCAAGGCGGCGGCTTTGACCGTGGTAATCAAGCGGGCGGTATGAGTAGTGGCTACGAAGAGCGCGGCTTCCCTGCAAATCGTAGCGGCTTTAATCGTAGCGGTTTTGGACAAGATCGCGGTTTTGAGCGCGGCGGCTTTGGTCAAGACTCTAATCGTAGCGGCTTTGGAGCAAGCTCTGATCGAACGGGCTTTGGTCAGGATCGCGGCTTTGAAAACCCAGGCGAGAATACCGGCCTAAATGATACGCCAAAAGAGGACTTTAACGATAGCGACAATCATTAATCGCCATTATTCTTCTAAGTTTCCTAGGTCAGCTGGTATGGCCGATAGTTTCATGAAGCTGTTGTAGTAAATGAAGACCTACTCACGCAGTGGGTCTTTTTTGTATTTGCTCAACACATTATTGATCCCATTTAGAGCGCGGTTACTAAAGTTGTCGATAATATAGTAAAATAGGCCATCAAATAATCAATAATGAGTTATATATGAACAGCGGTAACAGTCATCTCACTCATGAGCAGTTTATAGCGACTGCTATTGAAGCTATCAACACAGAAAAAGCCGCCTTAGCGCTACTAACCGAGCAAATAGACGATCGGTTTGCTCAGGCTTGCGATATTATTTTGGCCTGCCAAGGACGCTTAGTGGTCACTGGCATGGGTAAGTCAGGACTGATCGGTCGCAAAATAGCCGCAACCTTTGCTTCTACGGGCACGCCAGCATTTTTTATGCATCCAGGAGAGGCCGGACATGGCGACTTAGGAATGCTAGTGCACGGTGATGTGTTATTGGCCATCTCCAATTCGGGTGAGTCTGATGAGATCAAAACCCTACTCCCTGTCGTCAAGCGCCTTGGCATACCGCTCATTAGCATTAGTCGCGACAAGCGGGGGATGTTGCCACGAGCGGCTGATGTCGTATTGACCTTAGGTCAGTCGCAAGAGGCGTGCCCGCTCAATTTAGCGCCAACGTCGAGTACGACCGCAACGCTCGCTTTGGGCGATGCATTAGCAGTAGCTTTAGTGCATGCGCGTAATTTCACTTCAGAGGATTTTGCTCTATCGCATCCTGCCGGTGCGCTTGGGCGTCAGCTATTAACGCGGGTTGAGGATCTGATGCACACCAGTAGTGAGAATCTGCCTTTAGTCAATCAGCAGGCGGCTCTCAACGAAGCACTGTTTACCATGACCAATGGTCGCTTAGGCATGACAGTAGTCGTCGATGATAAAGATAAAGTAGTCGGGGTGTTTACCGATGGCGACTTACGCCGAGTACTTGAAAAAGGCATCGATTTGGCCACGCCGATGCGCGAGATTATGACTACAAATCCGCGTCATGTCAGTAAAACCATGCGCGCCTCTGATGCCTTAAGTGTGATGAATGAAAATGCGATCAGCCAGCTATTGGTAATGGATGAACAAGGTCATCTAGATGCTATTATTACCGTTCATGACTTATTGCAAGCAGGGGTAAAATAACCCTTTCTCACTGAGCATAAATTATAGATAAAAACTAATAATAAGAGGTAGCCTATGCAAGATTTAATCGAAAAAGCCGGTAAAGTTAAAATGCTAGTGTTAGATGTCGATGGTATTTTGTCCAATGGGCAGATTATTTATGATGCAAACGGGGTTGAAACCAAAGCTTTTTCGGTACAGGATGGCGTAGGTATCAAGGCATTAGCACGTTATGGTATTTTGACCGCGATTATCACCGGTCGTCGTAGTCCTATGGTAGACAAACGCGCCAAAGAGATAGGTATCGATTATGTGGTGCAAGGCCGAGATGATAAAGTTGTGGCGCTAAAAGAGCTGATGACTATGGTGGATAAAGCTGCTGATATCACCACAGCAGACTGCGCCTACATGGGGGATGACTTGCCAGATATAAAGGCGATGCAAACGGTCGGGTTTGCGGCCACAGTACCTAATGCCCACTCTGAAGTTATCAATCGCAGTGATATGGTCACTACGCGCGCGGGCGGTTACGGTGCGGTGCGTGAGATATGTGACCTTATTTTGAAAGGTCACGGGCATTACGAAGCGTACATTGCAGGCTATACCTTAGAGGGTAGTGCTCCCCACAGTGCAGAGTCATCAGTAGGATAAATTATAGTGAATACTCGTGTCTTAATCATCTTGGCCCTAATCATCGCTGGTATCGCAGGATGGTTTTTTCAGCAGCAAGCAGAAGTGACGCCGCCAGTGAGTGTGGGTCCCTCAGAAGTGGACTACGAAGCTACTGATATTAAGGCAGTACAGACTAATGAGCAAGGCGAAACAGAGTATGAGCTCAACGCTGAATCGCTAAGGCATGATCCTAATACTAATCAGGACATAATGTCCGGTATTACTATGAACTGGGAGCCATCAGCTAAGCAGCTGTACCGTATTGAGTCAGGAACGGCAACGGTCAATCAAGAGACCGGTGAGCTGCACCTGTACGGCGGCTTTAGTTTAGCTAGCCAAGATCAGCAAAAAACCACCAAAAATGGTGAGAAAATAGCGCCTATAACCGTGACAGGTGAAGCATTAAAAGGTAATACCCAATCAAAGCAAGTTTATAGTGAGCAGCCCGTACAAGTCGTCCAAGGCGCCAATCGTTTTGAAGCGGCTAGCATGACAGCCAATTTAGAAACGGGCGAGTATGAGTTTGAGCAAGTGGCCGTAATGTTTACTCCTGCTGAGCGTCAGGATAAGGCGCTTTTTTAACTCAGTATATTTAATTTTAAAGCGCTTTAACTATGAGTTGTGAACTATAAATTGTGAACTGTAAGTTGTTAACTATAAACTACCTTTCATTATAAAAATTTTAAAGTATAAAACCGTTATTGAATAATCACGACTACTGCTGCTTTTCATACCTATCATAAAAAGAGTATCCAAACATGAAATCAAGTCTTTTGCCTATAGTTCGTGCGCTAGCGCCCAAGCTATCAGCAGCATCTCATATAAGCGCCCTTCCAGTAGTTATGCTGCTAGCTCTGCCTATCTATAGCCATGCGCTACCTTCTGATGCCAATCAGCCTATCAAGCTGCTTGCCGATCGTGCCACGTATAGCGAGAGTACTGGCGTAACGAGCTATTCAGGAACAGTGGTTATTACCCAAGGCACGCTCAAATTAACAGCGGATAATATTACGGTCAATCTCTCAGAGCAGCGCAGCATCCAATCAGCTGTGGCAACCGGTCGACCGGCGACGATGCAGCAAGTGGTGACCGCTGAAAAAGGCTTAGCAAAAGGCCGCGCTAATAAAATTGATTATAATGCGGCCACTGGCATCATGACTTTGACCGGCAATGCAAAATTGACGCAAAACGGTGCAAGCTTTGCAGGTAATGTGATTCGTTATAGTCTCAAAGCAGGGGATGTCGAGGCGACAGCGGGCGGTAATCAGCGCGTAGAATTGATCTTCCCGCCTAATAACAATACCAATCAGACGGGCATACGTTAGTTTACAGCCATTATTAAAACAGCCACTACTAAAATAACCACTACTTAAGACAAGTAGCGCATTATATTACGCCGGTAGCCTAATTATCGTTTTAAATTGACGCGTCTAGATAAGCGCTAAAGTTTATAAGACTTAAATAGAGCATGAGTAAGTTATGATAGACAATAATGAGAGCAGCACCTCATCAGCAGTGAGCTCTGCAGCGCCAGTACCCCTGCGCTTATCGATGCAGAACTTAGGCAAGCGCTACGGTAAGCGCTGGGTCGTCAAAGACGTGTCGTTCTCTGTTGAACAAGGACAAGTGGTTGGCCTGTTAGGTCCAAATGGCGCGGGTAAGACCACTAGTTTTTATATGGTAGTTGGTCTCGTCAATATGGATAAAGGCCGCGTTAGCCTAGGAAAAATGGATCTATCTAAATATGCTATGCATGAGCGGGCGCGGGCAGGGATAGGCTATCTGCCGCAAGAGGCTTCTATCTTTCGTAAGCTGTCTATCGAAGATAATATACTGGCTATTTTGCAAACGCGCAGCGAGCTGTCTGCAAATGAGCAGCGCCAAGAGCTTGAAAAACTGATCGCTGAGTTCCATCTAGAGCATGTCCGTAGCTCTTTGGGCATGAGCGTCTCAGGGGGCGAGCGGCGCCGCTGCGAGATTGCTCGAGCTTTGGCTGCAGATCCAAAGTTTGTGCTATTAGATGAGCCGTTCGCTGGCGTTGATCCTATATCCGTGGGTGATATCAAAGAGGTGATACTCACCTTAAAAAATCGCGGTATTGGCGTGCTGATTACTGACCATAATGTTCGTGAGACGCTAGCGATTTGCGAAAAGGCGTATATTGTCTCAGAAGGCGCTATCATCGCTGAGGGCTCTTCTCGTGAAGTGCTAGAGAACGAGTTGGTTAAGTCCGTCTATTTGGGTAAAGACTTTCAGGTTTAAAGTTTATTCCTGTTGATGAACTAGTATTTTATTTGTCATATCTTTCTTTTATGACGACTTTATTTTAATCGTTTATTAAACGACGTCAATTAGGTAGCCAAGTGGTCTTGGCTATCATCTCCTATCCTTTATTTTTACTACCTCCTTATTTAATACACTATATCTTCTTTTATTCCTAGACTTTTGATCTTATATTCGTTTGAGCTCATAATTCACTTAAGGTGCATATACTATGGCAAAAAATAAAAGCAGCTACGTCTGCCAAAATTGTGGTGCTCACTTTGGTAAGTGGGCGGGGCAGTGCAGCGACTGCGGCGAATGGAATACCTTAGTCGAAGCGCCAGATGTTAGTATGCCGCATCATAATAAAAGCTCAGCTAAGTCGGCATCCAGCCGTGCTACGCCGCGTGCTAGCAGCGCCCCTGCAGGGAACTATTCGGGAACGCATAGCGCAGTGATGCCGCTAAATGCAGTGAGCGTCACTTTAGATACCCGCCTGCCAACTGGCATCAGTGAGTTCGACCGCGTATTAGGCGGCGGCTTAGTGGCAGGCTCGGTTGTGCTTATCGGCGGTGACCCTGGTATCGGCAAATCCACTATCTTGCTACAGACAGCGACCAATATGGCGAGAGCGGACTCATTAGCGGGTAGCGCGCTATATGTCACCGGCGAGGAGTCATTAGCGCAAGTTGCTATGCGCGCCAAACGTTTAGAATTACCAGCAGACAGACTGCGAGTCTTGGCTGAGACTAATGTAGAGACCATTTGCGCCGCGTTGACTCAAGAGCAGCCCGCTATTGCCATTATTGACTCTATTCAGACGATCTACACTGATGCTATCAATTCAGCTCCCGGCGGTGTCAGTCAAATTCGTGAGTCAGCAGCGATTTTGACTCGTTATGCCAAGCAGACGGGGACTGCGCTGTTTTTAGTGGGTCATGTGACCAAGGAAGGTACCTTAGCAGGCCCTAGAGTGCTTGAGCACATGGTGGATACGGTACTGTATTTCGAGGGTCAGTCTGACTCGCGCTTTCGCATGATTCGCGCCGTCAAAAACCGTTTTGGTGCGGTGAATGAGTTAGGCATTTTTGGTATGACGGATATGGGGCTCAAGGAAGTCGCTAACCCATCAGCGATATTTTTAAGCCGTTATGATAAGCCAGTGGCAGGGTCGGTGGTCATGGTGAGCCGAGAGGGCACACGGCCACTATTAGTGGAGGTGCAAGCTTTAGTTGATGACTCACAAGGGCAGCCAAGGCGTATGGCGCTAGGGCTTGATTATCAAAGAATGTCTATGCTGCTTGCGGTAATGCACCGACATGGCGGCATCCATACGAGTGGGCAGGATGTCTACGTCAACGTCGTGGGCGGTGTAAAGGTGATTGAGACCGGCTCTGATCTAGCAGTGCTGCTCGCTTGTGCCTCTAGTATAAAGGAGAAACCGCTACCTTCTTCATTAGCGGTATTCGGTGAAGTCGGGTTGTCCGGTGAGATACGTCCTGTGCCGAACGGACAAGAGCGCCTAAAAGAAGCGATGAAGCATGGATTTAAGCATGCCATCATCCCTAAGTCCAATGCACCCGCTGCCAACTCAGCTCAGTTTAAGGGCATCAATGTCATAGCCGTAGAGCGTCTTGACGATGCTATTGAAAGCGCCTTTGAGATAGACTTTTAGCTATTAATTGCTGTATCCGTTTATTATGCGCAACAAAAAGAGCGCCTAGTTCGTTAAACTAGGCGCTCTTTTTAGCTTAATAAAGCTATCCGCTGCAATAATAACAGCTAATCAAGATTAGGGACCAGCAACGCGTTCGATTGAGACGTTACCGACGCCTTTACTGGTGATGCCCAACTGCTTAGCTGCACCGTAAGATAAGTCTAAGACTCGCTTACCATGGAAAGGGCCACGATCATTGACTTTTACTACCACGCTTTTACCATTGTTTTTGTTGGTCACCTTTACATAGCAGTTCAGTGGTAGTGAGCGGTGAGCAGCGGTTAGAGCGTTCATATCGAAGGTTTCACCGCTGGCTGTTTTACGACCATGAAACTTACGACCGTACCATGATGCCAGACCCGTTTGCTTAAATTTGCCTACAGAATTGGAAGCCACAGCGGTCAAACGCTCTAGCACATCTTCGTCATTACTCGCCTGCGAGCTGTCGGCAGCTAGTAACGGGCTGTTTAATGCCAGTGAAGTTGGCTTGCGGGCTGATTTGACTAGGCTTGATGCACCATCGTGCTGGCGAGTTAACTCACCTAATACGCGATCAATATGGGAGGCGTTATCTTGAGATATTGCAGACAGCGCAGGACTCGTCTCTGCTGCTTGAGCATTAGAGATAACAGCAGAACCAGTAAATAGAACCACTGACATTGTCAGTAAACCAGATAGACGCTTATTCATATATACCTCTTTGACTTGTACTCTAAAACTTGAGCGCAGAAATATTAAATCATAGTAACTTATGCCGATTACCAGTAGACCGGCTTTAATCGCGCTGGCTGTTTAGAGTGATACTGCTATGTATTCTAGTACTAGCAGATAAAAGCCATTATTTTTAAAGTAGGGTAAGTTTATCTTTATATAAACAATTCAATAACAAATAAAATAATCAATGTCGGACTATACTTGCAAGTTATGGCTTCACTATATACTTATGAAAAGTTGCTTAGCAGCTCTGTATAAGTTATGTACCATATTACGATTTAAACAGGTTATCGTAATTGAACCGTAATGACAAGTAAAAAACCTTGCAATGTTATACAAATTACAGCTCTAGTTAAGTTTAGCTAATTAAAGCAACCTTTTTATAAAGTTACTCTGTTCTCAGCTAGTTTATGTCTAGCGTCTATATAAGGACAAGGGACATAAAAATAAAGCTATTAAAGCACTGTAACTATAACTAAGACGTTGAATAAAAAGCGCTAGGCGGCTCTATGCGTATGGATAGACATTAGCAAACCGAAGCCTGCCATCAAAGTGACAATTGCCGTACCCCCATAGCTGATAAAGGGTAGCGGAACACCAACTACAGGCAGGATACCGCCGACCATGCCTACATTGACAAATATATAGACGAAGAATGACATGGCGATAGCCCCTGCCAATAGCCGACTGTAATTGTCTGGATGAGTAAAAGCGATGAATAGAGCACGGCTTAATAAACAGGCATAAATAAACATCAATAACATGACGCCGACTAAGCCAAACTCTTCTGAGAATGCCGCGATAATAAAATCTGTATGACCCTCAGGCAAAAAATGCAGGTGCGATTGCGTGCCGTCTAAGTAGCCTTTACCTGTTATACCACCAGAGCCAATAGCGGTCTTCGACTGTATAATATTCCAGCCCGCGCCTTGAGCATCTGCGTCTGGATTAAGCAAAGTCAAAACTCGCGTGCGCTGATAATCATGTAATAAAAAATACCAAGCAAAGGTCACAAGCGGTATTGATAGTGCGACAGCGCCAGCGATCATCCACCATGATAGACCCGCCAAAAATAACACAAAAATACCACTAGCTGCGACCAACAGCGACGTCCCCAAATCAGGCTCTTTGGCGATTAATAGAACAGGGATCATAATAAGCGCTAGTGTACCGACGATGCTCGTCCACGATGGCGGTAGCTCACGCCTAGAGAGAAACCAAGCGCACATCATCGGCATGCCAAGCTTCATAAATTCAGAAGGTTGTACGCTACCAAAGCCTGGTAAGTTGATCCAGCGCTGCGCCCCCATACGCACCTCGCCAATGAGCTCGACTAGTACTAATAAAAACAGCCCTAATACATAAAATATAGGTGTAAAGCTACGGTATATAGTTGGCGGTATCTGCGCCATAGTAAACATCACGGCAAAGGCTACCACGTAACTGACCATTTGACGCATGACCATACTTACGTTCTGAGTCGATGCGCTATATAAAATCGTCAGGCCGATACAGCACAACGCTAGCAGCAGTAAGGTGAGCCAAGGATCAATGTGGATGCGCTGCCAAATGTTAGGCTCATGACGCTGGCCGAGGTGATGGCTTTGACGTGAAAAACGATATTGCAAATTAGAGGACATAGATAGAGTCGATACTAAAGAGAGAAGGTCAATGAGACGTTACGGATAACGCTAAACTATAAAGAGGGCGCAAAAACACATGATTGTAAATGATTATAAAAAGTCACGTGATTATAAAGATTATGATAATAAATGTTAAAAGCGAAGCTATTGCTTATTATGATAGACGATATTTTAGCCTGCTTACTCAAAATTTGATAGTATCCATAGATTATACTACAGCTATAGACTCAATACTCTTTGTGAGTGCTTGCAAGCGATATTGACTTGATCATCTAGCGATAGGCGCTGTGTCTTAATAAATTCGATAAATATCTAGTGGTAATAATTGCATATGATAAACACAAAAAATATGGCAGCGCTTAGCAAGCTGACGTTATTAACGCTGGCGTGCACGACTAGTATCTATACGAATGCTGCTATCTTAAATGATAGTAGCGAGCGCCGTATTCAAGTACGTCAGGGCAGTAGTACGACTACTGGTCAGGTTTATATCTCCCCTGCCAATACCAGTGTCATCAGAGGCGACAGTATGCAAGGACTGATTGCCCAAAAAAACCGGCAGTACAATTTCGATGCCAAGCTCTCTATCGAAGAGAATCAGCGGGTTATCACGCCTAGCCGCTCACCGCGTTATAACACCTCTTATAACACAGCTTATAATACTCAGTACGGCAGTCCGAATAACAACCACGACAGCTACTATGGTGATAGGAGTGCGGACTTCAATACTTGGTTAAACAGTAATCGCTTCCGCGCGCAGCAAGTCGGCGACTATCAGCGTTATCTCAGCTCACAGTTAGGGACACGAAACGTACCTCCGATGGAGCAGTTACTGACTACCGCTCGCAGCTGGGATCGCTGTGGTTATGAGCCTTTTCAGTTGCCGCCGCGGGAGCTTTGGTCAAATATGGTACCGACGCTAAGCTTATATAGTCAGCTAAAAAACCAAGGCGTGCTGCCTGCTAGTACCGAGATTCGTTCTGCCTATCGCAGTCCCAGCCTCAACTCCTGTGCAGGCGGTGCCAGAAATAGCAAGCACATGACGGCGGGCGCGATAGATGTTTGGGTGCCTGAATATGACGGAAATCTGTGGCAGCTGAGCCGTATGCAAGATAGCTTATGTCAGTTTTGGCAATATCAAGGTCAAGCTATGGACTTTGGTTTAGGATTATATTCGACAGGGGCGGTACATTTAGACTCGCAAGGTTACCGCAAATGGGGCTTTGGTAACACCAGTAGTAGCTCTTCTTGCCGCTACTAGTAAACCATTCTGAATAATTGTTTACCCTTTAGACCTATAGGTCATTTAATAATGTTTAATAAAAGCCTATAGTATGTTTTAATGCCTAGACTGTTTTTGCAGAGAGGATAAGTTATTCCTCTGCTGTCATTGGGTAGTACTATCAAATATCAGAGCTTACTATAAAATATTTTATTTTAAGGTTGAAGCGCTTAAAAAGCAAAGGGTATAACAGTGTCAGATAAACAATTGTCTCGAGTAGCGAACCGCTATTTAGCTCAGAGTAATCCGGTAGGGCTCACTAAAAAATACTCAAGCTTTTTGGCTCTAACAGTCAGTACAGGATTGCTCTTTATCTCTGCTTGTACTTCTGATAAGGCGAATTCGCCTATAGCAGATGAGCCAGCTGTAGTAAGAGAGCAAGTCCAGTCTGATATCGAAGATAAAATTGTGAACTCATACGCCCGTGTTGCTGCTAAAAAACCGGATCTATGCCCAAAGCTCGTTCAAAAAGAGGTAGATAATACTGTAATCGAACGCAAAGCTGAGGTTATGGTAAATAACAGCTGTGATTACTTCTTATATCCTAAAGTAGGCGAACACATAGCGGTCAGTCTTAATAACGATCAGATAGAAGCGTTATTGCTTACCCCAAAGATTTACAACTTTGCTAATGGCGACTACGAAGTGCTGTCTTACGACAAGCACGTGATACGCCTGTCTTATGATGGCGCAGGCTACAAGCCTGAGCAATTTAGTTATGACGTGACGATAGCCATTACAGAATAAGCTGTCTTGTAAGGGCGTGTTGAACATTCACAAATGCGCACTGCTGATAGCTACTAGTTAATCAAAGCTGTGTTCTAGTCGTCGTTAAAATTGCAGATAATGCTTATTGCATTGGTTAGCTGATTTTATTTAAACAGTCACAACGACTAGGGCGATTTTAGCATCAGCCCTAACTACAACAACAGGGACAGGACTATTTTTTGCCACTTTATTGATAAAAATAGACGCTTAGAACGACTAAACTTACTATTTTTATCTGCAAATCGCCTAAAAAATAGTCTCTGTCAGTGCCAAGGTCGAATGTTCAATACGCCCTAATAAAAAACTAGTACAGCGCGTTTAAAGTTAAATGGCTATACGTTCAAACGCCCTACTAGGATTGTTTTTATCTTCCTGTCTTTTTATTCGCGCTTTACTCTTTAGCGCTATCGCCTTTATCCTGCGAAGGGTCATCCGCTCCCACAGTCACAATCAAAAACTTATCGGTATCTAATGTGCTGCGTAACGTTTCGTTGACTTCAGCGAGCTTGACGCTATCAATACGGCTCATATAATCCTTCAGATAGCTGTCAGGTAAGTGATAAAAATTCATCATACCAAGCAAGCCGTTGATGCCTGCATTACTAGCGAAGCTCATAGGAAAGCTATTCTTTAGATTATCAGTGGTTAGGCGCATCTCATCTTTCGTAATTCCTTCCTCTAAAGTATCGTTAATCACGCCTAAGCTGGCATCGATAGCCGCGCGCGCTTTATCGTTGCGCGTTGAGAAGCCAATCTGGTAGGGGCCGCGCGCAAGCATTGGGTTCATAGCGCCTGAGATACCATAAGTGTAGCCCAAGTTTTGGCGAATCTCAGTCATTAATCGCGCATTAAAATTTCCGCCTGCTAACACATCATTACCCACCGCAAAGTTGGTTTGCTGCTGCTGGGCAATAGGGTCAGTGGCACGCTTAGTACCCAGTTGCCCCATTAACACAGTGGTCTGAGTGCTGGGGAAGTCAATATGAATGTTTTGTGACTGCGTTAATGGCTTAGGCTCAGGTAATATCGGCGCCGTTTTGCCTCTTGGCAAGTTATTGGTGATGTCATTTGCCAGCCGCTTCGCTTGCGCTAACGTCAAATTACCTGTCATCGCAAGAGAGGCGTTATTTGCGACCAAATAGCGGTTCTGAAAGTCTTGCAAGTCTTTTTGGTTCAGAGTCGGCACCGTCTCAAGTGTACCAGAGGAGGGGTGAGCATAAGGGTGCGTGCCATAGAGCGCTTTGTTAAAAGCGAGACTGGCAAGGCTACCTGGATCTTGTTTTTGTTGCTGCAGACCGACTAGGAGTCTAGCTTTATTGCGGGCCAGTATTTGTTCATCAAAAGTCGGCTCAGTGAGCATCTGGGTCATCAAGTCGATAGCGGGGAGCAGATGCTCATCATCAGACAAACTTCTGAGAGAGACGATAAACATATCCTTATAAGCGCTACTATTTAGCGTAATACCTAGAGTCTCCACCGCGCGAGTGAAGTTATCTTCATCTCTGGTCTCAGTGCCCTGCGTGAGCATAGTGGCGGTCATGTTAGCGATACCAAAACCTTGCTTGCGAATACTGCCATCACGGGCGCTACCGGCGTTGAAACGCAAATCGATATCGACGATAGGGAGGGCAGTAGTACGGACAAAAGAGACGGGCACGCCGGAGACAGTCGTGAAATGCTCAATATCAGGCACAGTCATTTTCAAAGGAGCAACGTTATCAAGGCTTGTGAGTTTTGACAGGGCGGCAATAGGCGCACGGCTATCAACATTTGTAGCTGAACCTTTATAGTCTTCAGCAATATCAGTATCGGCAAGAGCAGTATTAGAGAGCGCAGCTAGGCCTAACAGGAGGCTACTGGTTAAAGTGGTGAGTAAGGCGCTTGGCGTAGCCTTTTTGGTAGTTGACTTAGTGACCAATGACGGTTTTTTATTCATAGCTCTTTCTTATTTGTAGTAGGCATTTGAGTAGCAGTGTGCTCATTAGCGATGCTTTTTGACCGCATTATCAGTACTGGTGTTAGCCGTGCTGTTAGGCGGCACAATGTGCATAACGGTCAAATTGTCTTCGACGAGATACTTTTGACTGGCAGCCTGAATGTCAGCCACAGAGACTTTATCGAGCTTAGCTGGTAGGTTGGCGATTATTCGATCATCAATACCGATGGTCTGTAGCGAGCCAATCATACGCGCTTGTCCTGCCATGCTGTCTTGCGCGTAGACGAGACCGGTCACGGTATTGGTTTTTGCCCGAGCAATCTCGTCCGCCTCGATAGGATCGCGCATGAGCTTATCGATCTCATTGCTAATAGCTTGCTGCGCTTGCTCTAAGCTGACGCCTTCACGCGGCGTGGCTTGGATGAGAAACAGTCCATCGCCGCGATCAAACAAATCATAAGAAGTACCGACGCTAGTCAGTAAGTTCTGCTCCCGAATGAGCCGGCTCTCAAGTCTGGCTGAGAGTCCGCCATCGAGGACGTCTTGTGCTAACGATAAAGCATAGGCTTGGTTTTCGTGACCTAAGCCTACGGTCAGTAAGCTTGGCACGTTAAAGCCCATCAGCAGTACTGGCACTTTTACCGCTTGCTCTGAGTCGACCTTTTGATAGCCGCGAAAGCCTTGTTGACGAACGGATGGACGCTCAGGCAGCGCGCTTGGTTTAAGCTCACCAAAGTAACGTTTGACTTGCGACAATACCGCTTCAGGCTGCACATCTCCTACGATGACTAACGTAGCATTATTAGGCGCATACCAAGCCTGATACCAGTCTTTGAGCTCGCCTAGGGTGATAGATTCAAGCTCATCCATAGGCCCAATTACCGACTCACCTTTAGGGCTATCAGGTAGGGCGAGCAGACGAAACGACTCATAAGCTTTGGCTAGCGGGTTATCATCGGTGCGTTGGCGGCGCTCCTCCATGACCACTTGATGCTCTTTGGCAAACTCCTCTTCATTGAACAACAAATTTGTCATGCGATCGGCTTCAAGCTCTAATGCGAGCGGCAAGCGATTGACCGGAAACAGCTCGTAGTAGCCAGTGTAATCGTAGCTAGTAAAGGCATTGTTTGAGCCGCCAAACTTAGCGATTAGACGCTCATAATCATCGCTTGAAACGTCAGCGGTGCCTTTGAACATCATATGTTCAAGTAAATGCGAGATACCGCCTTTATCCACGGGCTCATCTGTCGAGCCGACACAGTACCAGATCTGGGTCATAGCGACAGGAGCACGGTGATCTTCTTTGATAATGACTTTAAGACCATTATCTAACAGATACTCATGACGACCTGAGAGATCCATTTGTAAATCAGATGCGCTATTCGCCGTCTCGCTAGCCACGTTTGGTGAAGTAGCGGTCTGCGCTGCTGGAGTTGCAGTCACTGTTGTAGTCTGACAGGCAGCGAGCGTAGCTATCAAGCTTAGCATGCCCGCAGTTCGCCGTAATAAACGAGACGGTTTGGATGAATAATGGTAACGCTTCACAAGCATAATATTCTCAAATGTTAAAAACGATAAATAGGGCTATATCCATTAAAGTGCTACGCAATTAGATGGATTTATGCCCGCCAACCATGACGCTTGCGGTAGGTTTAAGACCTTGCGTAGTGTGACAACCACTCGTTACCAAAGCGGATGCCGCGATGGCTACAGCTAGAGCACCTGTCAGAACTGTCTTAGAAACAGTCGTTTTGGGCTGAGGTTTTTTATTAATGTTATGAGTGGATAGGGTAGATGACATGAGCGTTCCTGATAGTAAAAATCGAGTAATAAAAGCCTAGTAATAAAAGTCTGATCCTACTTGATCATAATGGCACTAAACAAATCGATGGCTAAGGATAGGCCAATCTTATTTAAACTGAGGTCGGAGTTTTGTGTCTAAATCTTAAGCGAAGCTTGCATAGCTCTTTATTTATTAAGTGTATAGCTAGTAACATATCTAATTGGTATCTCATTAGAATTTGGTAGCTGTGTTTTTATAAGCTTATTTTTATAAGCTTCGACAACTAGCATTAATGAGGCTGCACCGAATTATGCTAAACTAAGGTATATGCATCTATGCTTCTTATACGTTTCTTATAACACGGTAACTCATTAAAACTAGGGTCTATTAAACAGATCCTAAATAATACTTTGATCAATTTTAGGGCAAGTTTATGAATAATGCTGACAATCCCAATCGCGTGGTTATCAATCTAGATGGTGATCTAGATAATTTAGATGACGATGATATTACCTTACCCAGTTTGCCGGTGCAATCGGTCGATATTATTGATGAGGCGAAGTCTGCGAACACGACTCCTATTGAGCCTACAGAGGCTACGGAAACCGCATCAGATAAAGCTGCCAACGCTACGCAAGTGGGTAATATAGCGTTAGGATCCCCTATTGTGTCGCCGGAAGCAGACAGCGAAACGCCAAACCAGTCCATAGACGTAGCAGCTAGTGATGACAAGACTGATATCAATAATGACTCAGCTGAGTTTGATGTCTCTAAGGTTGACGTACCAAAAATGCCCTTACAAGCACAGTTAGGAGAAGCTACAAACGCTAGCAAAGAGGACGCTCATTTAGAACCAAGCACAAAGGCGACAGCGCAAGACGATCTACAAACCACTGAGCCTAAAGGCGGTAAAAAAGGCAGTTGGTTCAACCGGATGAAGTCAGGTCTGAGTAAATCGCGCAAAAATCTAGCTGAGGGGATGGTCAGTATCCTTATCGGTGGCAAAGAGATTGACGATGAGCTGCTAGAGGAAGTGGAAGATCAGCTGCTCGTTGCAGATATCGGGGTGAATGCGACTAATCGTATTATCAAGAGCTTAACTGAGCAGACCGCTCGTGGCGATCTGATTTATGCGCATTCTCTTTATAAAGCGCTACAAAACGAGCTGGTCGATATTTTGACGCCAAAAGTTGCGCCGCTGATGATTGATACTAGTAAAAAGCCCTTTGTGATTTTGATGGTTGGCGTCAATGGCGTGGGTAAAACCACGACTATAGGTAAGCTTGCCAAACGCCTGCAAGGCGAGGGTAAATCAGTAATGCTTGCCGCTGGAGATACATTCAGAGCGGCCGCGACTGAGCAGCTACAGATTTGGGGTGAGCGTAATAATATCCCTGTCGTGGCTCAAGGTCATGGCTCAGATAGTGCCTCGGTTATCTTTGATGCGATGCAATCGGCTAAGGCAAAAAACATCGATGTACTGATTGCTGATACTGCTGGGCGCTTGCAAAATAAAACCCATCTGATGAGCGAGCTTGAAAAAGTCGTACGGGTCATGCGTAAGGCGGATGAAACAGCGCCGCACGAAGGTATGATTGTCCTCGATGCTGGTACTGGCCAAAACGCGATTAATCAAGTTAAGCTATTTAATGAAGCAGTACCGCTGACTGGTATTACAGTGACTAAGCTTGATGGTACTGCCAAAGGCGGGGTAGTCTTCAATATCGCTGAAACTACCGATGTTCCTATTCGCTATATTGGCGTTGGCGAGTCTATTGATGATTTGCGCGCCTTTAGTCCTAAACAATTTGTCGCGGCGCTCTTTGAGACGGATGATAAAGAGTAGCAGCTGATGCTTAGTGCATTTACATAGGTCTTTGAGGACAAGAGATAATGATACTAGTTACCACGACCAAACTACAAACCTATAGGCTCGTCTTGATGGTGATTCAAAGTGAGGGCAGCTCAGCTGATAAAGACGAGCCGAAGCTTGTGCAAGTCAGCTGGCTGTCGCAGGATCAATGGTGGACGGACGCAAAATCATTTGCCAAGCTCAAAAAGCAATATCAATTGGCAGATAGCGACTTTAAGTTTATTGAAAAAAATAGCCTAAGCACAGACGAGCCGGCACAAGCGGTATTGATTGACGCTATTATTCAAATTCGGGAGTATGCGTTAGAAGAAAGGAGGGTTTTTGATTTGCCGCTTGACTTATCACTAGGGACTACATTTCAGCAACAAGTCTGGCAAGCACTACAAGAGATTAAGCATGGTGAAACCATAAGCTATGCTACTTTAGCGCGCCGCATCGGCAACCCCAAAGCGTTTCGCGCGGTCGCCAATGCCAACAGCAACAATCCTTTTAGTCTCGTTATTCCTTGTCACCGAGTCATAGCTAGCGATGGCAAACTTGGCGGTTATACGGGCGGCCTAGACAAAAAACAGTATCTGCTAGCGCTCGAAGGCGTGAAGTGCAAGAGGTAAAATTACGCTTAGGGCGTGATGAACATTCAAATGTGGCACTGGCGGCGGCTATTTTTCAGGCAATACGCAGTGAAATTTTCGAATCCTAGTCATTCTAGGATAGACAATTTCACCATGTATTGGCAAAAAAGAGCCCCGCCCCAAAGGGCTGATGCTAAAATCACCCCAAACGGTGTTGTAAACCTAGCTAAGGCCTCGACATTATCGTCGGTTTACGCCTAGTTTGGTGCGATTTTATCTATCAGCAGTCCTAATATTTGAATGTTCAACACGCCCTAGTTTTATATAAAAATAAAGGCTAAACGTTGTACACGTTTAGCTTTTATAAATATTAGAGTTTAATCAAATTGAGTCATGATGCATGATGCACTTAGTTACTCTGACTCCAGCTGCGCCATAACCTCATCTGAGATATGGACATTGCTATAAACCTCTTGTACATCATCGATATCTTCTAGCATATCGAGCATTTTCATCACTTTTTCAGCGTCATCTACATTATCGATCTCCGCACTAGTTGCAGGGGCCATAGTGACCTCAGCACTGTCAGAGACTAAGCCTGCTTGATTAAGCGCATCTTTGACTTGACCGAAGCTTTCCCATTCAGTTGTAACAAGCAACGACTCGCCATCGTTCTCGACATCGAGCGCGCCAGCATCAAGTGCAGTCAGTAGCACATCGTCTTCGAGGCTGACATCATCGAAGCGAATCTCGCCGCGTTTGGTAAACAGATAAGCGACAGAACCGCTCGTGCCCAAGTTACCATCAAACTTAGTAAAAGCATGACGGACTTCGCTGACTGTGCGGTTGAGGTTATCAGTCATAGTCTCAACTAATACTGCTACGCCGCCAACACCGTAGCCTTCATAACTGACTTCTTCCATGTTTTCGTTGTCACCGCCGCCGGTGCCGCGATCCACCGCGCGATTGATAGTATCGCGGGTCATATTGACAGACAGCGCTTTTTCTACAGCGGCTCGAAGACGCGGGTTTTTATCAGGGTCAGGATCGCCTTGCTTGGCAGCTGACACAATCTCACGAATGACTTTAGTAAATATCTTACCTTTTATCGCATCCTGACGAGCTTTTTTGTGTTTAATGTTTGACCATTTGGAATGACCTGCCATATTACATCCTTAAAGTTTACCTAAACGGCTGATGTCTAAGTGTGCGATTTGTATATTGTTAAAAGCTATTTTTTGCTACACTGTGACAACCTGATTGTGGGTTAGTACGCAAATTAGCCTGAGTGAATGAGCAGTATTATAAACCACTTATAGCTATTTTGACAAAACTCCTCTTTGGCGACTAAGCCTATTTATCAGAATCACCTTCCGACTTAAGCCCTAAACTCTATGAAGCAACCAACCGCTGAAGCTATTACTCATATGCGTAATCGTATCCATGTCATCATTGAGGGCACAGATACGCGTCTAGGTAAGCTTTTTGATATCGTGTTACTGATTGCCATTTTGACCAGTGTCGCTGTGGTGATGCTCGATAGTGTGCTTTATATGCGTTTGCAATATGGCACTTTGTTTTTTTACGCTGAATGGTTTTTTACGATTTTATTTACCATTGAGTATTTGCTACGCTTATTTTCAGCGCCAAACCGCTTTCGATATGCCTTTAGCTTTTTTGGTATTGTTGACTTACTGTCGGTACTTCCAAGCTATCTAAGCTTACTGTTTGTGGGCGTGCAGTATCTATTAGTGATCCGTATTTTGCGGATTCTGCGCGTATTTCGGGTGCTCAAGCTCAAAGCTTACATGCAGCAAGCGGGCTTTTTGGCCTCAGCCTTGAAGACCAGTCAGCAAAAGATTACCGTCTTCTTTTTATCCTTAGTGCTGCTCGTGACCATCTTTGGCTCGGTGGTATACGTGGTGGAGGGCCCAGAAAATGGATTTACCAGTATTCCGCTTTCCATCTATTGGGCAGTAGTGACGGTAACGACTACCGGTTATGGCGATATGTCACCGAAGACACCGATCGGGCAAGCGATTGCATCGATGGTGATGATCACCGGTTATGCGATTATTGCCGTGCCTACGGGTATTTTTACCGCTGAGCTGGCGCGTAATATGCGCCCTCAGCTCAACCCTATTACTTGTCCAAACTGTGGTAAATTTGGTCATGCGGTAGGGGCTGGATACTGTGATCGTTGCGGCCACGCGCTACATGTTTAATCTAGTATCGGAGTGCTTAGTAGTAAGTCGTTTGTACTAAGTACTGGTACTAATTAATTGATGCTAAGACTACTATTAAAGCCTACTGATCTGGAGTCTCAGTAAGCTGCGGCGAGATAGGTGCTACCGGCTCTGCTTTGGTTAGGTTAGCTGCTGAGGATTCTGCTGTCGTGACTTCTAGATATTCATCAACCAAAGGCGACAAATCAATCTCCACGCCAAGATTAACGAGATTCCAGTATTGTCCTGACACTGTCCGATCGAGCATCATCGTGGTCGCTGAGGGCTGAAACTGATTAAAGTACTTCAATGAAGTACGCATTTGCGTGATCGCTTCGTGATGGACTTGACTGCTTGCAAAGTCAAAATCGCCTTCGTGATAAGGGGCAATAGATAAAGGTTTAAGGCCGATAGCGAGCCACTGTTTATAAAACTCCCCTGGAATATCCGTATCATCGTCACGGCGTATGCCTAGCGCAATAAGATCTTGCTCAAGCGCGGTCACATCGCTGCGCACGGCATGCTGAGCAAAGCGTCGAAATAGCTGTACTTCATGATCACTATAGCTACGGATACCGCCGAAATCGTAAGCGATGACGCTGCCATCAGGACGAAACGCAAAATTCCCTGGATGCGGATCGCAGTGCATTCGGTACAAGCCAAATAGTTGCCCGGCACTAAAATGAAACAGACGCTTAGCGATTTTTTGTTTGATATCATTATCCCAAGTAGCAGCGGTCGCTAGGCTCTCGCCCATCTCTTCGCTCAAAGTAAGAATACGCTTTGAGGAGTGACTGCCGATCACTTTAGGAATAACAAGCCCGGTATCGCTAGCATGAAACGCGCCAAACACTCTGAGGTTACTCGCTTCTTTAATATAATCTAGCTCATCATATAAGCTGCTACGAATCTCATCAAAGAGCTGATTTTGTAGCTCGCGACTCATATTGAGCACACCGGCGACTTTCAACGCCATTCGTACTTGCTTCAGGTCGCTATCGCAGTTTTCATCGACATTAGGGTATTGAACTTTGACGACTACGTTTTGACCTGAAGGCAGGGTTGCTTTATGTACTTGCCCGATAGAGGCGGCGGCGAAAGGCGTTTCTGCAAAATCAGCAAACAACTCACTAATAGGCGCTTTTAGCTCGCGCTCAACTTGCGAGCGTATCTGCGAGTAGGGCATAGGCGGTGCGTCTTTTTGTAGCTTCTCTAGAGCCTCTGCAACCTCTGGCGGAAAGACGTCTTTATATTGCGAAGCAATTTGCCCCACTTTCATCACCGCGCCTTTCATTTCACCTAGCGTCTCAGCGATTTGAATACCCACATCTTGCATCAGCTCTGATCGAGCTTGCAAGCGCTTTTCTTCATCGCTCGATAGATGTTTAAAAGAGTTTTTAGCAGCTTTACCTGCGATGCTTGCGGTCATACCTGCAAGCTTCATAAAGCGTTTTCCGGACGTTTTTGCCATTCATATCACCATCTATCGAGTATTGAGTCGTCACCTTTTTATTAAGGCGTTTTTGTTTTAATCAAGCGACTCTATTTATATTAACCACCAAAATTTAGGCTTAAAACACTCTGCTTAATCCGCTAAATTTGCTTGATATAAGTGAGCTAGCCAATACTCCAACGCCATCTGATAGCCTAAATGTCCAAGGCCGCAGATGACGCCGGTTGCAATATCGCTCAGATAAGAGTGCTGGCGAAACGGCTCGCGGCTATGAATATTGGATAAATGCACTTCGATGAAAGGCTTTTGTGTGGCGAGTAGAGCATCGCGGAGCGCCACCGACGTATGCGTAAAGGCACCGGGGTTAATAATGACGGCATCGACTTGTGTATCCTTATTCGCTAACAAACCATAGTGCTGAATCTCATCGACAAGTGTACCTTCGTGATTGGACTGAATACAGATAAGCTCAATATGATGTTTGGCTGCTTGCGACTGCAGGCGTGCTTCGATATCAGCTAAAGTTGTATGGCCATATATTTCAGGCTCGCGTTTGCCTAATAAGTTTAGGTTGACGCCATTGACTACGAGTAGCTTACGGTTATAAGTAGATGCATCCATACTGGCCTCAGTAAATAAAATAGCTCAATAACAATAAATAAAGGAGATAATAAGTAGATAACATAAGATAAAGAACGCTAGCGACAAAAATCTGACTTGTTAGTAACCAGTTATAATAACAGTTTAAGCAATATTGCTGAAAATTTATCCAAAAAGACTTTAACCCGTAAAAATCGTACTAAAAGCCTTTAAGTTACTAAAAACCCGTGCTATGATATTTTCAAGCAACATAGGTTACAAATTTATTACTGGTGAGTTCAATAATAGTTTTGTCGTCTGCCTACCATTAGTTGCTATCTTATAACGATATAATAGCAACTAATGGGTCTGTAATTCTAATATCATTATCTTAGTACCCGTTTATATGCAATGTTGCAAAGGAATTTGGGGCTAAGCGCACTGTTTAGGAAGTTTTATTATGTCAGCTCGTGAGCAAGGTATCGTTAAGTGGTTTAATGACTCAAAAGGGTTTGGTTTCATTCAACGTGATGGCGGCGAGGACATCTTTGTCCATTTTCGCGCGATTCAAGGCGATGGTTACCGCTCTTTGAAAGATGGTGAAAAAGTGGAGTTCAGTGTGGTTGAAGGCGAAAAAGGCCTACAAGCTGAAGAAGTTAGAAAACTAGAAGAGTAGACGCTGCAGGCGTTATGGCGCTTTGTCATAATATTGGTAGCAACTACGCTATACTACCGAGTCAAACCTGTCTCATTTAGCCCGTATTGTATGTATAATCATATGTACAGGTAAAATGAGCCACTAGGTTTGGCTCTTTTGCGTTTTATAGCTAGGATATTGGCTTTTGCTTTGCACTAGTACTAGCAGACGCTATCATTACTTTAAAAGTAATCGTAGTGAAAGTAGTGTTAATGCTGATCAGCATGGGCTGTAGGCGTGTTAATAGACGCTTCACCTATAAGGATGATTTTTTGAGTAATTTTACCACTTTTAGTGACTTACCATTATCAGCGCCGACATTACGCGCTATTCAAGATTTGGGCTTCACTGAGCTCACCGCTATTCAAGCGCAAATATTGCCGCATACTTTAGCGCATCAAGACGCTATTGGACAGGCACAAACTGGTACCGGTAAGACCGCGACGTTTTTGATTACGATTATAGAGGCGCTACTGAAGCGACCTTTTGATAATGATGAGGCGCGCTATCTAGGGGAGCCGCGAGCGGTGGTGATGGCACCAACGCGGGAGCTTGCGCAGCAGATATTTGATGATTGTGTGGAGCTGACCAAATACACTGACTTGCATAGCGTTTGTATTATGGGCGGGACGAGCTATGATACTCAGCAGCATGAGCTTGAACGTAAATATATCGATATATTGATTGCTACTCCTGGACGTCTCATTGATCTGATGCATAAAGGGATGGTCTATTTAGATCGGGTAGAGGTATTAGTATTAGATGAGGCGGATCGTATGCTCGATATGGGCTTTATCCCTGATATCAAGCGCCTAGTCGGCCGGATGCCAGCGAATAGTGATCGTCAAAGCTTATTGTTTTCAGCGACTTTTAATCAAGACGTGATGAATCTAGCCTATCGCTGGCTACATGAGCCGCAGTTTGTAGAGATTGAGCCTGAGCACAAAACCAGCGAGCTGGTCGAGCAGCATTTTTACCTGTTGACTGAAGAGCAAAAGCTGGCCGCGTTGCAGCGTATCATTGCAGATAATAGCGTCGATAAAGTGATTGTCTTTGCTAACCGTAAAGATCAAGTGAAGCGCCTATATCATAAGCTGCGCCAAACCCATAAAACGGTCATGTTATCGGGTGATGTCATCCAACAAAAACGCGAAAAGTACTTGCAGCGCTTCAAAGACGGGAATGCGTCTGTGTTGGTCGCAACCGATGTAGCAGGACGCGGCATTCATGTTGACGATATCAGCCATGTGGTCAACTATACTTTGCCCGATCAGCCAGATGATTATGTGCACCGTATTGGCCGTACCGGGCGCGCTGGACAAACCGGAATTAGTATCAGCTTTGTGAGCGAAGACGATGCTTTTAACTTGCCAGCCTTAGAGAAGCATTTGGATACTAAGTTTAGTCTTGAGCAGTGGCAAGAGTAGGGCGATATGTATCGTCTAGACTCGGGCGTGCCCTTATTTTTAAGCCATTTAGGTGACTAGCAATTAAATTAAGGACACGCCCTAATACAAAAAGCCCTTAATCTCAGTAGTGAGGTTAAGGGCTTTTGGCTAAAGTGTCTTAGTAAAATACGATTATTTCGAAATAAAGACGAGCCTTAGCTGTCGATACTTTTATATGTATGATGTCTACGAAGACGGCTCGTGGTGTGTATGATGACTCATGGCATCATCACTCATATCATGCATACTATGATCGACTGTGCTATCCATCTGGCTCATATCATGATGGGCTGTGCTGTCTGCATCAGACATCATCGCTGAGTGACTGCCATGATCCATTTGCCCATGGCCACCGCCGTGTCCACCGTGCATATTTGCCATGACCATAGGGATGGCAACGACAGCCAAGCCAGATAGCACCATGATTGCGCCATTGAGCTGTCTTAGATGAAAGCGGCCAATTTTTTCACGTAACCAGCCGACCGTCTCATGGGTGGCGACCAGCATCGGCACCGTGCCAAGACCAAAAACAAACATCAACGCTGCACCGCCCAAAGGATTGTGAGCGACCACCGCGATGAGTAGGGCGCCATATACCAAACCGCAAGGCAAAAAGCCCCAAAGTAGACCAGCTGTCAATGCACGTGGAAAGGTGTTTAGGGGAAATACCTTTTGGCGTATCGGGCTTAAGAACTGCCAAAAGCGCATACCAAAGCGCTCAAGCTTATTCAAAAAAGGCGCGCCAAGCATGGTCACACCCACAAAGACCAACACTGCGCCCAGTAAAATACGTGGCAAGCTATTGCCTTTCATGAGTGGCTCTAACACCGTCGTACCGATAAATCCTGCCAGCAGACCTAACAGTGCATAACTGCTCAGACGGCCAAAATGATAAGTAAAGACAAGAGCGCGGCGCTTGGCTAGGCTGACATCCTTCATCGATAGACTAAAAGCCGTGACTAAGCCTCCACACATACCTAAGCAGTGCGGAGAACCAAAAAAACCCATAAATAATGCGGCAATAAGTAAAGCTGTGGTCATACAGAACTTCTCCTAGCAAACAAGAGCACTGTCGGTCTTGATACAAAGGTAAATAAAAATTAGGAGTTGGAGTGTGAATTATCTTCGTTGTTATCGATATGAGTATCAGCGGTATCAGAGGGTTGACTCGTGACCTCTTCATGGGCTTGAATCACCTGACGACGCTCTTGACGATCCTCTAAGATAATACGCTGAGAGGCGTTATCTAAATCCTCAAATTGATTGGATTTTACCGCATAACGCACCGCCCAAATGGCGACGACAAATAGCATCAAACTCAAAGGAATCAACAAAAAGATACTGAGCATCATAAACCTCTAACGGTTAACTCTAAAAAACGTTTGTCAGCGGTTATTATACGCTTAATAAGACTCAATTAGGAGAAAGGCACAGGCGAAAAATCTGTTATCGCTACTCATTGGTTTTTTGCGCTTTGCCTCTTGGGGTTAATAGCTGCTCTGTGCTTACCTCTTTAGCGTCACGGCAGTTATTCTGCGGGCGAATGATATCGCGTAAGTAGGCGGCAATCTCATAGACTGCACGCCTTGAATGGGTCAAGTTTTGCGCCGGCTCCATCCAATCTCGCTTAACCGGCAACGGAGCATTGAGAGCAGTACTTTTAATACCATTTAGAGCAAACTGCCTGCGCGCACGCGGCATGTGATAACGATCAGTGATTAAATAAACATGATGCAAAGGCACACGTTTCGCGGTAAAACGTGCGTTTTCGCAAGTATTCATACTGGCATTTTCGCTAATCAAACCATCGATACCATGCTCAAGTAGCCATTGGCCAAGCCAAGGGGCTTCTGCGCCACTAAGCACGATGGGTAAGGGCAGATCATGATACGCAGCTGCCGCAGTCTGTGCCCGGTTCAGGCTGTAGCTATTGAGAACAATTTGATTATTATTATCATTGGTCAAGCCGCCGCCTAGTACCACATAAGCGGTTGGCGGCGAGCTTATGGCCGACGAGGCCGTATTAGGGAGAGGCAGGCGCGTCAGCACGTAGACCACGGCTTGCGAAAATAGCGGCGTAAATAAGCTAATGAGTACTAAGACAACAGCAGTAGAACCCACTAAAAAGGTGATATTAATAATACGAAACACTTTGACCATACGCTCAGCTGCGCGCAGATAATAACGCCATAAACGTTTTGACAATGGTCGTTTAGTCGGCATGGCCACTTTGTCCAATACTAGCGTTAGTATTGACCCAAATAGGTTCGCGGGTTAGAGCGACCTTAAACTTATCATAGACTTGGCTACCAATAAACTCTTGGGATTTTGCGACATCTATTTGCCTCGCTTGGTAGGGCTGGTGATTGGTTAAGACTAAAGCTTGCCGCTGATGAGTGAGAATAGGCGCAATGCCGCCGCCTTTTAGCCCAGCATGCTCGATCAGCCAACCGGCAGCTACTTTGACCTTTTGCTCTGGCATCGGGTAGCCAACGATATCAGGATATCGGCTTTGCAAATCGTCGAACTGATCTTGATCGATGATCGGGTTTTGAAAGAAGCTGCCGCAATTGGGCAGCTGCTTAGGATCTGGGATTTTTTGCTGACGAATATGGATAATGGCCTGCATCACATCGCTAGGCGCAGGTTGAGACCGGTTATGCTGCTCAGCATAGCGCTGTGCTACCAATTTCACATCACCATAATTAACAGCGACTCGCGCCGGATCGGTATGCAAACGCAGGCTCACTCGGCTGATGAGCCAAGTATTAGGGCTGCGTTTAAACAGGCTGTCACGGTAGCCAAACTGACAGTCGCCAATGGACAAGTCATGCCAAGTTTGCGTAGGCAAATGATAAGCTCGCACTGATTGTAAGTAGTCTTCTAATTGTACCCCATAAGCGCCGATATTTTGGACCGGAGCGGCGCCGGTTAAGCCTGGAATAAGGGCTAAATTCTCTAAGCCGTACCAGCCTTGAGCGACGGTATAAGTGACTAACTCATGCCAGTTTTCTCCTGCCATCACTTCGATATCGACATATTCTGCGGTCTGATTGGTGACCTCAATACCGCGCATAAAGGGACGTAGCACAATAGCGTGCAGCTGCGCGGGGAGTAAGACGTTACTACCGCCTGACAGAACAAATAAAGGTAGCTGACCGTCATCTCGTTTATTAAATTCCGCCATAAACGCATCTAGTTGAGACTCTTCAGTGATAGTCACCGCTTTGTCCGCTACGCAAGCTAACGCCATAGTATTAGCATGTGACAAATCGTGTGCTAGATTATGGGAGAAGCTTAAGTCATTCGCACTAACGCTTGAGCGAGGTGGTAAAACTGAGGCCATAAATAGTCCTATGCGACTAATAAAGAATGATATAAAAGTAAATGCGAAAAATCTTCAGTAAACCAAACAATCAAGGGAGGAGTATTATATAAGCTCCTTAATTCGTCTTCCAGCTCTCAATCCAAGCTTGCGTACTCGATTCAATACGTTCGATAACGTCCTCGAACGCTTCGCTTTCGCCTTGATAAGGATCAGGCACATCATCACCGCCATAAGTAGGATCTTCTTCACTAAACAAAGCCAGTTTTGCTAAGGTCTCTTCAGGCTCATCTATCCCGTCCTTTATTGCTTGCAAATCCGCTAGATTTTGAGTGTCCATAGCCAAAATTAAGTCAAAATTCCGAAAATCATCGGCAGTCACTTGCCGAGCCACTAATTTACTAATGTTATAGCCGTTGAGTTTGGCATGACGCTGCGCGCGCGTATCAGGAGCGTGACCAATATGCCAATCGCCGGTTCCGGCTGAGTCTATCTTGATATCTAGACCAGCTATAGCAGCCTGTTGACGAAAAATCTCTTCAGCGGTAGGCGAGCGGCAAATATTACCCAAACAAACCAAGAGTACAGACGAGGGGGCAGAGGCTTTAATTGGCATAAAATAACCTTTTTTATCAGCATATTGATTATGTATTGACTCTATAGCGCGCAAGCTCCCCTAAAAAGAGCAGCTGGCGTCTACTTTCAATATAAAACGAATTATGGCACAGTGCTATGACTGAGCAACAATGTGTTTAAGTAAAAACGTAACGATCAATCACACTGTTATAAAATAGCCACTAGCGTAACGATAAATGATGACAAAGGCAAGAAGAGCGAAGAGATAAACGCTAGTAATAATAAGGGCTGTAGTGCTAAAGTATCAGTGGTTACAGACGTTATTAAAAGCTGATTTAGTCTTGTTTGTCTTTAAACCGCTGCAACTCTCGGCGCTGCTTTTTATTAGGCTTATTATCAGGACGCGCTAAATTGGCCAGTTTACGCTGCTCAGCATAATAGGCGCGGCGCTCAGTGCTTTCATCCGTCTCTGAATAGAGCATTTGCGCAGCAGAGGCGTTACCGCGCTGGGCGCTTAGGGCTTCAACGATGACCGTTTTTTCAGTCATTGCTGTCGCGGATCCCTGCCGAATCTGTAGCTCATCACCAACGGCAATCTCTTTGCTGGTTTTGACTCGGCTACCAGCATAATGCACACGCCCGCTCTCAATCGCTTCTTTGGCGAGCGTACGTGTCCGATAAAAGCGCGCCGCCCATAGCCATTTATCAATACGCATACGTACCGCTTCAGGTTGGCTATGGCTAGGCCGGTTATGGTTTTTGTTATGTTTACGCATCAAAACCTCATTAATATCAATAAACTATGATAGTAAATGGTGTTTTTTTTATAAATTAAAAGAGCGCTCGGTCTCTTATAAAAACCGCTATTTTAAAAACAGCTGATAAGCGACATTATCATTGAGCATAGTACAGTCATAGCCGATATCAAGTAGCGCATCTTGCAATTGACGCGAGTTGCTCATCGAGGCTTGTAGGCCAACCAACACGCGACCTTCAGCGGCGCCATGATTGCGATAATGGAACAAGGTGATATTAAAATCATCGCCAAGTTTTTCTAAGAAAGTCAGCAACGCGCCAGGACGCTCGGGAAAGACCACTTTTAGTAGCTGCTCGTTTTCGACATGAGCATGGCCACCGATAAGATGGCGGATGTGTGATTTGGCGATGTCGTCGTCGGTCAAATCGTGAGCGGTATAGCCATCATCTGCCAGCTGTTTGCTGATGGTGTGTCGCTCTTTTTCGCCCTCTTTTAGGGCGATACCGACGAAGATTGAGGCAGGCTCCATCGAGTCTGGTGATTTTCGACTATCGGCGCGGTAGTTGAATTCAGTAATATTACGTCCATGTAGGCTACGGCAGAAGTTTAAGAAAGCGCCAGTCTGCTCAGGAATGGTCACGCCAAAGATGGCTTCTTTTTTCTCGCCGATTTCGGTGCGCTCAGCGATATAACGCAGGCGGTCAAAGTTCATGTTAGCGCCGCAGATGATGCCGACGCAGTTTTTACCTTGCAAGTCATGCGCTTTGATATATTTTTTCATACCAGCGACCGACAGGGCACCCGCTGGTTCAACGATACTGCGGTTTTCTTCAAACACATCTTTGACCGCTGCGCAGACTTCATCGTTAGTACAAGTCACCACTTCTGGTTCGACGATAGGCCCGGAGCCATCGCTTTTTTGCGTGCGCACCACATCAAAAGGCAGCTCACCGATTTGCGCCACAGCCACACCATCGACAAACAGACCGACTTGCTCAAGCTTAACGCGCTCATTGGCTTCAAGAGCAGCTTTAAGCGAGGCTGATTGTTCCGCTTCTACAGCGATGACTTTGACATGCGGCGCAACTTCGCCTAAAAATGCGGCAACCCCTGAGATGAGGCCGCCGCCGCCAACCGCCACAAACACATAATCCATGTTGCGCCACTGCTGGGTGAGCTCAAGCCCGATGGTACCTTGACCGGCAATGACCAACTCATCATCATAAGGCGGGATAAAGGTCAGGCCCTCAGTCTTGGCGCGGTTGATCGCATAGCGGTTAGCTTCATCAAAGCTGTCGCCGTGCAGATCGACATTACCACCTAAGGCGCGTACAGCCGCAACTTTGATATCGGGTGTGGTGGTAGGCATGACGATGATGTTATTAAGCATAAGCTTGCGTGCAGAATAAGCCACGCCTTGCGCGTGGTTGCCTGCTGAGGCACAAATGACGCCGCGAGCTTTTTGCTCATCGGACAGCTGGCTAATGCGATTATAAGCACCGCGCAATTTAAAGGACTTGACAGGCTGCAGGTCTTCGCGTTTAAAGCGAATATCATTAGCAAAACGTTGGGTCAGCTTGGGAGCCGCTTCTAGTGGCGTTTGAATAGCAACGTCATAGACGGTGGCTTGCAAGATGGCGCGTACCCAATGTGACAGCATAATAATTCCTAAAAGAGAGTTAAAAAAGCAAATGGAGACAAAAAATTTAAATAGATTAGCCTATGCTGATTTTGCCTATCTTGCAAGACACAATTGCAGTTTTTATAGCAGTTTTACTGCCTTAATGGTTTTTGAGTAAAAAACAGTCTTCTTATAGGATGATGAATTTAAAAGTATTGAATTATTTTGATATGTCTGTATTATTGGACATATGGAAATAACTAACGCTATCGCAAGCTTTGCCGCACTGTCTCAAGACACGCGTCTAAAAGCCTTTAAGTTACTGGTCAGTCAAGAGCCAGACGGCCTACCTGCAGGTGAAATAGCCCGTCAGCTATGTGTGCCGCATAACACCATGTCCGCGCATCTATCAGTACTGGCGCGAGCAGGGTGGGTAGTGTCAAAACGCCAAAGTCGGCAAATTATCTATCGCGCGTCGTTGTCGCATATGGAGGCGGTCGTGCAGTTTTTATTGCAGGACTGCTGCGCAGGGCATTCAGAGCTGTGTGCTTCGCTCATAGATAGCTTAAGCGGCTGTGAGGCTGCCAAATCTGATAAAAAAGACAGTCTGTAAAGCACACCCTAATAACTAGATTCAAAAAATAGGTGAAATCGCTATGAAACCCTTGATTTTTCACAATCCCAACTGCGGTACCTCTCGCAATACGCTTGCCATCATAAAGGCATCAGGTGAGCAGCCAGAAGTGGTGGAGTATCTAAAAAACCCGCCGAGCCGTGACGAGTTGGTTGACCTATTGGCAAAGATGAATATCTCGCCAAGAGAGTTATTACGTAGCAAAGAAGCCATCAATGATGAGCTGGGCTTAGACAATCCTGAGCTATCTGATGACCATATTATCGATGCGATGATCGCGCACCCTATCTTAATCAATCGTCCTATCGTGGTCACGGATAAGGGCGCAGCGTTATGCCGACCTTCAGAGCGAGTGTTTGCATTGTTAGAAAATCCGGTGAGCAGCTTTACTAAAGAAGACGGCGAGACGATTTATCATGACAATAGCCAATAATAATCAGCCTCACACAGAGGGGTCGTTAAAGTTAGATGACCTGCCTAATATTGATGCCAGTCAATTACAACCGATTGATATTGAGTCATTGATTGCACCAAATGACCCACGTCATCCACCTAAGATACTCGTCCTATACGGGTCATTACGTGAGCGCTCATTTTCTAGATTAGCGGCTGAGGAGGCAAGTCGGCTGCTGCGTTGGTATGGCTGCGAGGTGCGGATGTTTAATCCGTCGGGGTTGCCGCTGCCTGATGAGGCTGACAGCAATCACCCAAAGGTGCAAGAGCTGCGCGAGCTGGCGCAGTGGTCAGAGGGCATGCTGTGGGTGAGTCCAGAGCGTCACGGCAGCATCACCAGCATTATGAAAGCACAAATTGATTGGATACCGCTTGCACTGGGCGGCGTACGCCCCACTCAAGGCAAAACCTTGGCAGTGATGCAAGTGAGCGGTGGCAGTCAAAGCTTTAATACCGTCAATCAGCTGCGCATTCTGGGGCGCTGGATGCGCATGATTACTATCCCCAATCAATCATCGATTCCAAAGGCTTTTTTAGAGTTTAATGATGACAATCGTATGGATAAGTCGCCTTTATATCTGCGTCTCGTTGATGTCTGTGAGGAGCTAGTGAAGTTTACGTGGCTCACTCGTGGACGCTCGGCCTATCTGACTGATAGATACTCTGAGCGGGTGGAAAGTGCCGAAGCAGTGTCGCAACGTGTCAATCAAAAGTCGATTTAGTCTTTTGTAGATTCAATCGGCTAAACCAAATAGCTCAACAAAATCGGTTAAAACAAGCCGGTTAAACCAATTCGGTTAAAAAAGCCAGCTCAAATAAGGTTGTACCATGCTTGCATTCATTATCTTTATCGTGACTTTGGTTTTGGTGATATGGCAGCCTAAAGGTTTGGGCATTGGTTGGAGCGCGCTGGGAGGAGCCTTGGTCGCCTTGGCTTTTGGTGTGGTGCAGTTATCCGATGTCGGTATTGTATGGGACATCGTTTGGGATGCTACCTTTACCTTCGTGGCGCTAATTATCATCTCGCTTATCTTAGATAGGGCGGGATTTTTTGGTTGGGCGGCGCTACATGTGGCGAGACTGGGCAATGGGCAGGGACGGTTGTTGTTTCCCATGATTGTGATATTGGGCGCGTTTATCTCCGCGTTTTTTGCCAATGATGGCGCTGCATTACTTCTAACACCGATTGTCATCGCTATCTTGCTCCGGCTTAAGTTTTCACCGCCATCGGCATTGGCTTTTATCATAGCGACGGGCTTTATCGCTGATACCGCAAGTTTGCCGTTAGTGACTTCTAATCTGGTTAATATCGTCAGCGCCAATTATTTTGATATCAGCTTTGGACGTTATGCGGCGGTCATGGTGCCAGTCAATATTGTCTCTGTCATCGCGACATTAGCAGTGCTGTGGGTAGTCTATGCGCGCCAAATTCCAACACAATATTCCATTGCCAATCTTAGCGCACCTGCATCCGCTATCGAAGATCCGCTGGTGTTTAAAGCCGCCTTTCCGCTACTGGGACTATTACTTGTTGCTTATTTTGCCACTGAATCATTAGGTATTCCTATCTCCTTCGTGACTGGCGCTGCTGCGCTGGTGCTGATGGCAATTGCAGGTCGCTGGTGGCAGGGCGGGCGAGATGCGGTTGTTTCTGTATCTGACGTCGTACGTAAAGCGCCTTGGCAAATCGTCTTGTTTTCAATCGGTATGTATTTGGTGGTGTATGGCTTGGGTAACGCAGGACTGACGGCTTATGGTGCTCAAATACTCAACTGGCTAGGGCAGCAAGGCAATATCATCGCCACAGTAGGCACAGGATTTCTTTCAGCGATTGTGGCTTCTATTATGAATAACATGCCATCTACCTTGGTAGGCGCGCTGGCTATCGATAGCGCGCAAGTACCCGCAGCGACTCGTGAGCTGATGATTTATGCCAATGTGATTGGCAATGATCTGGGGCCGAAGTTTACGCCCATTGGTAGCCTTGCGACCTTATTATGGCTACATGTCTTAGCAGAAAAGGACTATAAAATTAGCTGGGGGCAGTATATGAAAATCGGCCTGCTTATTACGCCGCCAGTATTATTAGCGACGCTACTAGCTTTGGTGTTTTGGTTGCCTCATGTCTCTGGGATTTAAAAGGCATTTATATGGGTTATCAATTCCAGGTGGAAGACCTCATTATTAGAATTGGTTTTACGCTGACATATATCGAAGTCATCGGTTATAATAGCCGCGCATTTTAACTTTTTAACTTTTAAGACGGTACGTTTATTCTGTCAAGGATTTATGATGAGTGATCAGCAAGCACAAAAGCAAGCCGCAGCCCAAGCTGCTCTAAGTTATATCGAAGATGACATGATACTTGGCGTAGGGACAGGTAGTACGGTGAACTGCTTGATTGAGCTATTGCCGCAGGTCAAGCTTGCTGGTGCCGTTGCCAGCTCACAGGTGACAGAAGACAAATTGCGTGCTTTGGGTATCGAGATTGTCGATCTAAACTTTGCCGGCCAGCTTGATGTCTATATAGATGGTGCTGATGAAGTTAATGCCCATCTGCAACTCATCAAAGGCGGCGGCGGCGCGCTGACGCGTGAAAAAATCGTCGCTGCAGCGTCCAATAAGTTTGTCTGTATGGTTGATGAGAGTAAGAGTGTCGATATACTAGGCCGATCGTTTCCTGTACCGATCGAAGTCTTGCCGCAAGCGCGCTCCTATGTGGCACGTCAGCTAGCACAAATGGGCGGTGAGCCAGTCTACCGTGAGGACTTTGTCACTGATTATGGCAATGTCATTCTCGACACTTATGACCTAGATGTCAGCAATCCTATAGCGCTTGAAAAAGAGCTAAATAATATCGTGGGTGTGGTCTGTAATGGTATCTTTGCCGCCAATCAAGCCGATGTTTTGCTAAAGGCGAGTAGTAATGGGGTTGAAACGATAACGCGTTAATAAGCGTCATTATTTATCGTTTAGCTTTTAACGCTTGAAGCTAGAACTTAAAACTTAAAACTAAGAAAAGGCAGACTACTATAAGTAATCTGCCTTTTTTGCTATCTGTTTTAAAAATATGTGCTTTTAAACAAATCGATTATCCATCAGTTAAACCGATAGTTTAATCTTATCCTTGAGCAAAAACTCCATCAAGGCCTTTTGCGCATGTAAGCGGTTTTCGGCTTCGTCCCAGACCACGGAGCGCGGATCATCAAGCATGTCGTGAGAGATTTCTTCGCCGCGGTGCGCAGGCAAGCAGTGCATAAAGACAACATCTGGATCAGCTTTATCTAATAGCGATGGCGTCACTTGATAGGGTGCAAAGCGGCGCGCGCGTGTATTTTGCTCAGACTCTTGACCCATACTGGCCCAGACGTCAGTGACGATAAGGTGCGAGTCTTTTGCCGCATCTTGCACATCTTCGACTAAGCTGACGCAATGCGAGAAACGCTCCATCAGCTTAGGATCAGGCTCAAAGCCATAAGGCGCGGCCACGCGTAGCTCAAAGCCGAACTGACTCGCCGCTTGCATAAAGGAGGCGCACATATTATTACCATCGCCGACCCAAGTGACGGTCTTGTTCTCGATACTGCCGCGATGCTCATAGAAGGTTTGCATATCAGCGAGGAGCTGACAGGGGTGAAAGTCGTCCGTCAAAGCGTTGATAATCGGCACACTAGAGTATTTAGCAAAGGTTTCGACTTTTTCGTGACCAAAGGTGCGAATCATTATGATATCGACCATGCTCGAGATGACGCGGGCTGAGTCCTCTAAAGGCTCGCCGCGACCAAGCTGCGTGTCATTTGGTGATAAAAAAATCGCACTGCCGCCAAATTGTCCCATACCGGTCTCAAACGAAATACGCGTACGGGTAGAGGACTTCTCAAATATCATGCCAAGCGTCCGGCCCACAAAAGGCTGATAAATCTCACCTGCGTGTTGCATTTTACGCAGCTCGCTGGCTCGTTTGATTAAGGTTTCTAGTTCTTGTTTGCTTAAATCAGATAAAGTCAAAAAATGGCGCAAGCTCATAGCAGTCCTAGCAGTCGATCACGGTCAATTATAATGGTGGGCTATCAGCCGGTGTTGGTAGTTGTGCCTCAGCACACTGACCGCGGAGATAACAAACTTTTAGTATAGCGTAATTACCTTTAATGTAAATGCCCAATTTTTGCAGATTTCGAATAATAGACTAGGCTTAAAGATCAGACAGATTATATGGTTTGCACACGCGCAGGCCTTGCGCTTAAGCGGCAAAGAAGCTCATAACCGATAGTGCCTGCTTGGGCGGCGACGTCATCGACATGTGGCGCATTACCCCAAAGGACCACCTTACTATCTAGTGGTAAAGCTTCGGGCAGAGCGCTGACATCGACAACGATCATATCCATCGCTACGCGTCCGCGCACCGGGCAAAGATAGCTTGTATAGCCTTGATCACTTTGATCACTTTGATCGCTTTTTTCTGAGTCTTCTGTTTTACTTTTAACCAGTACGCAAACGTGCGTCTCGTCATTTACTACGCGAGGATAGCCATCACCATAACCTATGCTGACGAGTGCCGTTCTAGTGGGCTTATCCGCAATCCAGCGACTGCCATAACCAATAGCCTCACCTGTATTGACCGTAGATAACGCCATAATTTGAGCGCTAAATTCCATCGCCGGTTTTAAATTTAACTCGGACGCTGACTTATCAATGACGGGCGAGCTACCATAGAGCATGATACCGGGGCGTACCCAATCATAGTGGTGTTCAGGGAAGTTCACGAGTCCTGCTGAATTACATAGCGAACCTTGGATATCTTCGCTAACTGTCTTTTTTAATAGTGCTAGCATCTCATCAAAGCGCTGAATCTGTAGCGCATTTAACGGATGTTTGCGATCATCAGCGTTGGCAAAATGCGTGGTTAAAATAAGCTGATAACCAGCTTGATGTAGCTGCTTTGCCGCTTCAATTGTCTGCTGATAATCAAAACCCAAACGGTTCATACCGGTATTATATTTAAGCCAAACTATTCGCGTCGCACTATCAGAGCTTGGGATATTCGCGAGCGCCCAATCAAGCTGCGGCTGATGATGAATCACGCAGCTGCAATCATAGTCGATAGCTTGTTGCCATTCATCTGCGCTGAATACCCCTTCGACTAAACCAATGCCTTTATCCCAGCCCAACTGCCGCGCCTCAAGCGCCTCGGTAAAGCTTGCGACCCCAATACCATCCGCTTGCTGCAAGGCTGGTAATATCATAGCGACGCCGTGACCATAGGCATTGGCCTTGACCATCGCTAGTACCCTTGATTTAGGCGCTAAGCGTTTGGCTTGCATCAAGTTGTGAGTGAGGGCAAGAGGATCGATAGTGACGGTAGCGGTACGCATAATAGATTTCTTTTAGCAAAATTTTGGCGGGTTTTAGGTTATATTCAATCGAAAATAAAATAGATACGATAGTATCATCGTGCTACTGGTACCAGTTTTTCTTTGCTTAATGTGCGCTTTGCACTGCAGAGGCTACGAAAAATCATCCTAGTAGCATCGTATCGGTTGTAAAGTGAATTGATTATATAAGTTTTTAAGTGAGTTCAAAGCCGCGGGACAGGTAAATAGCAAGCATTACTCATCATCAAAAGTCGCGCCTTGATAGTATTCAGGGGTTAAGTTAGTAAAGCGGGTAAATTGTCCCTCAAAAGCTAGGCGTATCGTACCGATAGGGCCGTTACGCTGCTTACCGATGATGACTTCGCCGACGCCTTTATGGTCTGAGTTTTCATTATAGACCTCATCGCGATAGATAAACATAATCAAATCCGCATCCTGCTCAATAGCACCAGATTCACGAAGATCAGACATGATCGGGCGCTTATTAGGGCGATTCTCAAGACTGCGGTTGAGCTGCGAGAGCGCAATAACTGGACATTCAAGCTCACGGGCAAGCGCCTTTAGACTACGTGAGATCTCGGAGATCTCGCCCACACGGTTGCCATCGAGGCTAGGAACTTTCATCAGCTGCAGATAATCGACGATAACCGCGCCAATTTTACCATCATGGTTTTTGGCGATACGGCGGCAGCGTGAGCGCAGCTCGGATGGGGGTAGCGCCGTACTGTCATCGATATACAGATGCTTGGATTGTAGATGCTGTATGGCGTTCATCATCTTCGCCCATTCATCTTCATTCATCTGCCCTGAGCGCAAATGTGTCTGGTTAATCGCGCCCCAAGAAGACAGCAGACGCATAACGATAGACTCAGCGGGCATCTCCATCGAGAAGACCACAACGGGTAACTCCTCATTAAATAAGATACCTTCCGCCAGATTCATCGCAAAAGTCGTTTTACCCATAGAGGGGCGCGCCGCGACAATAACTAGATCACCTGCTTGCAAGCCTTGGGTTTTATTATTCAGCTCAGTAAAAGGCGTTTGTAGGCCTATCATGCCATCAGGGTTGGATTTGAGCTCTTGTATTTGGTCGATGACATTGGTCAGTACCGAGGTGATACCGACAGGGCCGCGCTGTTCGGCGCGTTTATTATGCTGCTCGTTAATACTAAAGATAGTCGCCTCAACACTGTCTAAGATATCGCTGACCGACTGATCTTTGGGGTTATAAGCGAGGCTGAGCATATCGTTACTAGCAGTAATGAGTTGGCGTAGCGTCGACAGCTCGCGAACCCGCTGGGCGTAAGCGGTCAGGTTAAATAGAGTCGCTGGGCTTTGGCTCAGAATATCCGCTAGATAGCTATCGCCGCCGGCGCTCTTAAGAAGCTTTTGCGCCTCTAACCAATCATGTACCATCACCGTATCATAAGGCTCGTTCACTGCCGCCAAGTGCGCAATAGCCGCGAAAATATGCTGATGACGGCCAGCATAAAAATCGTCCTTGGTAACAATATCGGCAATCTTGTCGTACGCCTCTTCAATACTCATCAAAGAGGCCAGCAAAGCCTTTTCGATATCGATATTGTGCGGGGGCTGCTGATTGAGTAAGTCGTCGGTTTTGTCGTTATATGCCATGAGCGCCTAATATTAAAGTAAAAACAATACAAAATGATGCAATAACTACTATAGGTTTGAAGCCAATTATTGATAAGTGAGGAGTGCTGAGACTTCTAAAACGCAAAATAAAACTCAGCGTATTGATGCTACAATTAACAGCGAAGTTTAACACATTATGCCCTTTTTTTAGCCATAATCGTTAAGTATCTTTATCTTGCTCAGTCGCTACTCACTGTTTCATTGGCTTTTGTGATTTAGGTAAAGACTAAGAGGATGTAATAAAAAAAATAATAAAATCAATGCTATAAATATAAGTGTTATAAATAAAAGGATGGTTTGATATGCAAGATCTATTAGCTAAGCGGCCCTTACTCATTACTACCGGAGAGCCTGCTGGCATAGGCATGGATGTCGTATTGATGCTTGCTGATGCTGGTAAACTGCAGGATTTCGATCGGCCCATTTGGGTCACGGCTGACCACGAGGCGATGAGCGCGCGCGCTGATAGATTGCTCAAAGCCGGCACAATAAAAAACGATCCTAAATGGCAAGTGGTCGATTGGCAAATATTAGAAGACGATTTTGATAATAATAAAGATGACAGTGAAAAAACTATAGCGTCAGAAGGCGCGCAAAATAAGCTGAATGATAGCGGCTTTACCTTAATCAATATACCTTGTCATGCTCCGGTAGTGGCAGGTCGTATTGACACCAATAATTCCGCGATGGTCGCGCAGCAACTCACTCTAGCGCACAAGCTTGCCACTAGCGCACAAATCGCTGCTATCGTCACCGGACCACTGCAAAAGTCTGCGCTAATAGATGCCGATATCAAACTGCCTGATGGCACTATGTTCAGCGGTCATACTGAGTTTTTTATGCAGCAAAGTGGCTGCGACAAAGTGGTAATGATGCTGGCTAATCAAGCCATGAAAGTGGCGCTAGTGACCACTCATCTGGCGCTCAGAGATGTAGCTGATGCTATTACTCCAGATAATGTGCGGCAAACAATACAAATCGTCCTCGATGATATGCACACAAAATTCGGTATGAATAATCCGCGTCTCTTAGTTTGCGGTCTGAATCCCCATGCAGGCGAGGGCGGGCATTTGGGGCTTGAGGAGATCAATATTATTAATCCAGTATTGCAGGAGTTTATCAATGCAAGTGTCGATATCTCTGAGGCGATGCCAGCTGATACGCTGTTTACCACTAGACATTTAAACAACTGCGATGCGGTCATCGCTATGTATCATGATCAAGGTTTGCCAGTACTTAAGTCGCATGGCTTTGGCGATACTGTTAATTTAACCTTGGGCTTGCCTTATATTCGCACCTCTGTCGATCATGGCACCGCGCTTGACCTAGCAGGGCAAGGCGGCGCTAACGACAACAGTCTGTATCAAGCTTTATTGATGGCAAACGATATGGCCAATGAAGCGTTATAGCTTGAGGGCTGCCACACACTATAAACGCTAGAGCCAATGCAGCTTAATTATGAGCTATGTTATAATTCTGATTACGTTAAGCGCTTAGGCTTATACAGCTTTGTTGCACAAACCCTGTATATCTATTCATTTTATATAAAGAACCTTTATGTCAAAACCGTCGTTCGATGCTAAAACTCTCTCGGCCAGTTTGCGCACTGCCAAACACCAACCGCGTAAACGCTTTGGTCAAAACTTCTTGCATGATACTAGCGTTATTCGCCAAATCGTCGATAGCATCCGTCTGGAGCGCGATGATAATTTGATTGAGATTGGTCCTGGTATGGGCGCTTTGACTGAGCCGCTGCTCGCGGAAGTCAATGCTATGAGCGTAGTGGAGCTTGATCGCGACTTAGCAGATAGCTTACGCATTCGCATAGGTGCCAATAGCCATCCTAACTTTACGATTATTAAAGCCAATGCCATGGATGTTGACTATCGCGAGTTGTATAGCGAAGAGAAAGGCAAGCTGCGAGTGGTTGGCAACCTACCTTATAATATCTCTACCCCAATTTTGTTTCATTTGCTTGAGTTTGCTGATGTCATTGAAGATATGCATTTTATGCTGCAAAAAGAAGTCGTTGAACGTATTACCGCAGATGTCGGTAGCAAAACTTATGGCCGTCTGTCAGTGATTATGCAGTATCACTGCGAGACCGACTATCTGCTGACAGTACCGCGCGGTGCGTTTAATCCGCCGCCGAAAGTCACAAGCGCGGTTTTTCGTCTGACGCCTCATACTACCAAGCCTGTAGTCGCTGAAGATGAAGATCATTTCGCTATCGTCGTTCGCGAAACCTTTAACCATCGCCGCAAAACGCTACGTGCTATTTTTAAGCAATCAGCCTTACTGCCCACACTAAACGAAAATGACTTTGCTGCTTGCGCTATAGATCCGCAAGCGCGGCCTGAGACTTTAAGTGTTAGCGACTTTGTCACCCTGAGTAATCGCTCGGGCACTTTAATGGTTACAGAGTAATAAAAACAAAGTAGGGTATTAGCGTTTTTTAGCTCTTTAAGACTTACTTTGAAAAATTAAGCTTTTCGTTTTAGCAATAATAATCAACTCTTGAGGTTTTATGAGTTTTCGTCATCAGTATGTCATAGGCGACCTACAAGGTTGCTATGCAGCCTTTCAGCAATTACTAAAGACTTTAGATTTTGATCCAAAACAAGACAAGTTATGGTTTGCAGGAGACTTAGTAGCACGCGGAGAGGATTCGCTAAACACTTTGCGACACGTAAAGGTGCTGTGCGAGCAAGGCGCTGCTGCGACCGTGCTTGGTAATCACGATATCAATCTAATCGCGGTATGGCGCGGTGCGGCAAAACTTAAGGAAAAAGATAAAACCGCGCCTATCTTTGCCGCAAAGGACTGCGACGAGTTATTAGAGTGGCTGCGTCATCAGCCGATCTTAACTTATCCCAACGCGCAAACGGTGCTAGTGCACGCGGGTATTCCGCCGCACTGGAGTATTGATGAGGCGGCAGGCTATGCTAGAGAATTAGAAGCGCAGCTGCAAGGCAGTAAAAAGACTCTTGATAAGCTACTACCAAATTTATATAGCAAAAAAGCCGACGTTTGGCATGATGATATTAGTGGCTATACCAGATTACGCGCTATTAGTAATTACTTTACGCGCATGCGGTTATGCCAGCAAGATGGCAGCTTAGAATTTAGTTTTACCGCAAGCTTAGAGGAGGCCATGCCCGATGATTTTATGCCTTGGTTTGAATGGCAGGTGCCACGGACGCGTAAGATATTATTCGGTCATTGGGCAGCCCTAAAGGGAGATGTGGACTTACCGTATGCTCGCGCGCTCGATGGTGGCTGCGTTTGGGGTAACTGTCTACTGACCTACCGACTTAGCGATGGTGAAGTCATTAGCTCAAGCGCTCATTGTCCTAAGCCTTAATACAGCGTCTATATAAAGAGATAGTCTAACCTTCATTTGCCGTCTTCAGTCTAGAGCTAAACCGTCCAAACTACCTTAATTAATTGGGTAGTTTGGGAGGCTTTTTAGGTTTCGGCAAGGGCGACTTCGCATTACCAACGGCTTTTTCATCAGATTGAGCTGCCGACTTTGATGTTACGGTTTTGGGCCCTGATGTCTCTGATTCTAAGTTTTCAGAATCTAAAGCCTTCGTCATTTGCTCATATTGGATATCATTGGCATAAGGCACGCTATTTAGCTCTTCATCTCTTAGCCCATCATCTAAATCGATAACTTTTTTGGAGTTATTAGCACCAGTGTGCTGCGCTGTATTTTGCGTATTATTTTGTACTGAAGCTCTTGTAACGTCTGCCTGCGTAGCAGAGGCGGGGTTGTTGTAATGAATATCGGTATTTTCTTGCGCGACCGATTGCACCACTTCTGGTGATATTTTGACATCAGATAGACGTCTTATTACATAGTTGCTTGGTAGGGCTTGGTTACCTTTTTGTGCCGAGCTGTCTTCAAATATCATGTGCCCTTGTCTATCGATACGAGCGTAACTCATCGGCTGAGGACGGGGCCAAAAGAAGTCAGAAGGATGGCTGATTACATGTCCAAAGACCAGTCGTATAAGACGACTCCATCCAAAGAAGCGCACCTCTTTTGAGCGTAAGGCCACAAACAGCGCTAGCGAAAAGCTCACCATCAAATTGACAATACCGATTAAGGCCACTCCCAAAATCGAGATGGCAATTAAGCCCCAGCTCATATCAGCAGCGGGTAAATTAAACAGGCCATGAGCTAGGTTGGCTGAGGCAAAGGCAATGTGGCGAATATCAATAGGTAGACCAAAGATATAGCCTATCGTCGCGGTACTGCCTAAGAATACACCAAATAAAAAGTTGCCCATAATCGCGCCGAGATTGGCTTCTACAAAGCCGCCCAAACGCATGAGCCAAGATTTTGGTAAGATAAACTTTAGCAGCTTATGGCGCTGAATACGCGCGCCTATATGGTTATAAACCGCCAAGTTATCATAGTAGCCAGCGATAAGCCCCGATAAGAACAAATACACCCCAGCAATGGCAGCATGAGGCAGGGCAAGCGAGCGAAAGGGGTCGAGATCATGCAGTAAGCTGGCGGCTTTATCAGGATCGATCATCGGCACACCGCTGTATTGCCACCAAGCAAAAGAGATAAGCAGGGCGACTGGCATGGCGAGCATGATGTTACCCATGATAGCGATAAACTGCGTGCGCAAAATATCGACGACCAACTCAGAGAGCTTAGTTAACTGATGGGATTTTTTACCGGAGCCATCAGAGATAGTCGATGCGATAGCCGCTGCCGTCATCGCTGGTTGTTTGGTCGCCACCGTACCATGGACGACGTGGATAAAGACAAACCCTAAGCCATATATCATGCTATTGACGAAGGCGCGGCCCATAGGGGCAAGGGCTAAGTGATAAGCAGATATCTTCAAAGTCGCCATAAAGGCAATAAAGAAACCACCGATAGAGGCCTTTTTGAACATCTTTTTATAGCCGGCTTTGTCAGTGCTAATATAGTGCTCACCAACGCGGCTGGCATTTTCGGTGACTTTTTTGGAGAGCAGCTTAGTATTATTATCGATCAGATAGCCGATACTATAACGACGACTGGCGGTACTGATGAGTGATTGAATCAGCTCAATGATAGCGCCGTCACGCTTATGGTCTACATCTGAAACCAGCTCTGTTAAGATACGAATACGCTGCAGGCTTTGCTCAAGGCGCATCATCATATTGGTTAAGCGAATAGAGATACCCGTCTTATAGATACGCTTACGAACGGTCGCTACCACCTCTTCACATTGCTCTAACATAACCAACAACGGTGCAGCATCCACCGCCTTTTCAGGGGTGATATCAGTTAAAGTGTCAAGCTCATGCGCTTGACGGTACTGATTGACAAATAGTACCGCTTCTTGATTTTGTGCGACAAAAGAGGCGGAATAGTTCAGTATTTGTGGATAGGACTCCATAAGCTCAGGGTGTAGACCTATACCGCTGACTCGGTAGGAGAGGATAATAATAGCGTTTAGTATGCTGTTTTTGGCAGTAGCGACTAAGTGTAAATGCTCCTCTTTAATCTGCAGGAGGGCAACTAGCGTATCCCATTTGTCTTTGTCGATATGAGCAAGCCAGCGCTCATCAGTGCTTTTGTCAAACAGATAGCTGACCAGCTCGACAACAGAGTCCTCTTGCGGCAGCAAAGGTAGAAAACGATGTCCTATCAGTCGTCGTAAACTACTAAAAAACCCCTGATCTGACATGATACCGGTATCGGTATACAAAGTAATTTGACGATATTCGGTAATTAGCTTTAACACAAAGCTGGCAAGCCCATCTCCGTATTCTGGATGTTGTTGCAAGATATCAATAAGTGCCTGTATCTTCTGATTGGCAAGCGCAGGCTCTTTGTCAGTGACTCGCAGCTCATCGATTAAGCGTTTGAGCACCGAAGGTTCTGGCACATCACTTAAAGCAGTAATCTGCTGTAAAATACGTTTTATTTCAGACACATGGTACCCTTAGTTGTTTTTATAGAGTAGGCCGTTTAGCGATAAAGATGAACAAGCATTCAGTCAGCTGCTGATCTAGGCAAGCTCACACGATATTTTAATCGCAACCTAACGTTTAAGGTTGATTATTTTGTTAGTAGTTATTTACGAGGCTCAAAAAGCAAAGTCACATGGACAAAAAACACGGACAAAAAAAGGACAGCTCGAAATGAACTGTCCTTTTTTATGAAATAGCTTTTAATAACTATTAGGCAACTATTATTTGGCAAGTAGCCCTATGAGTTAGTAGCAGTCTCAAAATATGCAAGATCAAAGTCCATCATCGGATCGCTACCAGTCTCGACCATCTGTACATGAGCATCGATGCGCGGCAAAATACGGCCAACGAAATAATCGGCAAGCTTGGCTTTATTGGTATAAAACTCACCCTCTTTACCGTCAGCAGCTTCGACCATCATCGCAAACATATACGAGTAGCATAGATAACCAAAGGCATGCATGAAGTCTACTGCACAGCCGTTGATCTCATTTTTGCGCTCACCGATATTAGCAAGTACCGTTGTGGTCAAGTTTTCAATCTTGTCAGTCGCTGCTAGTGTCGCTTGCTTCACTTGATGATCCGCTTGCATGTTGTTCACAAAGTCGCGAATCTCGCTTAAGAAGTTATTGATATATTTGCCATTATTACGCGCCACTTTTCGGCCTAATAAATCAAGCGCTTGGATACCGTTAGTGCCTTCATAAATCTGGGCGATACGCGTATCACGAACGATCTGCTCCATACCCCATTCGCGCACGTAACCGTGACCGCCGAAGACTTGCTGGCAATCAATCGTGGCTTCAAGCGCTTTATCGGTTAAGAAACCTTTAGCAACAGGCGTCAATAAAGCCACGCGAGCTGCTGCCGCTTTAGCCACTTCGGGATCATCACTGAACTTTTCTTTGTCGAGATTCTGCGCCACATACATGGCAAAGCAGCGTGACGCCTCAGAGTTGGCTTTGGCATTAAGTAACATACGGCGCACGTCCGCATGATGGATAATCGCATCGGCAGGCTTTTCTGGGCTTTGCAATTGAGTATCGCTACGACCTTGACCACGATCATTGGCATAGATAACGGCGTTTTGATAAGCCAGCTCAGTACCGCCAAGGCCTTGTAAGCCCATAGTGACACGCTCGTAGTTCATCATCACAAACATTGACGATAGGCCCGTGTTTTCAGCGCCGACCATCCAGCCTTTAGCATTGTCAAAATTCATCACACAAGTGGCTGAGGCTTTGATGCCCATTTTGTGCTCAATAGAGCCAACGGCTAAGGTGTTGCGCTCGCCTAAGCTGCCATCTTCATTGACCAAGAACTTAGGCACGATAAATAAAGAAATACCTTTTGAACCTTCTGGCGCGTTTGGCGTTTTGGCCAATACCAAATGAATGATATTATCAGTGAGGTCATGCTCGCCGCCAGTGATAAAGATTTTAGTACCAGAGATGTCATAACTACCATCATCGTTAGGCACAGCTTTGGTTTTGATAATACCCAAATCAGTACCAGCGTGCGGCTCAGTTAAGCACATCGTACCTGACCATTCGCCGGCGTACATTTTCTCAAGATATGTCTCTTTTTGCTCTTCACTAGCCGCCGCGTTCATACATAGGGTTGCGCCAACCGTCAGGTTAGGGTAGAGGGCAAAAGATTGGTTAGTGGTAAAGATCATCTCTTCGGTCAGCATCGTGACCATTTTAGGAAAGCCTTGACCACCGTACTCAGGATCACCGCTCAAGCCCACCCAACCAGATTCAGCGTACTGCTTATAAGCTTCTTTGAAGCCAGTAGGAGTCGTGACTACGCCATCACCTTCAAAGGTTGCGCCTTCTTCATCACCGCTGCGGTTGATTGGTAATAAGACATTTTTTGATAACCTTGCCATCTCTTCTAAGATCATATCGACAGTATCCATGTCAACATGAGCAAGCTTATCAGTACTTTGCCAAAATTCATGGGCACGAAAGACATCGTTTAAGATAAAGCGCATGTCATTAAGAGGGGCATTATAAACAGCCATAAAAAATCCTTTCATTCAAATGTAGTAGAAAAATGGGCAAGTATCAGTGGCGAAACTGGCCTAGAGTCCAGCTAAAATCAGGTACTGATAAATGTGACAAGCTAGGTCAGCATATCGATTATCAAACATACTAAGAGTATTGCAATCATTAAAGTTTAGCAAATTAGCGCATTATCATGTGTGTTTGTTCGTGAATACTGGGTGCACCAAAAGTTTCACAATAGCTTTGTGGTTCTTAAATTTGACTTAAAAGAGTATGAGACAACTAAAGTATAGTTAATAGACAGCAAGGACTGATCACTACAGCCTGCCATAAGACTTCATAATACTAAAAAAGCAACATACTTAAGTATGTTGCCTCTGATAATACTCATTAAGATCAAGCGAATTCACCGCTCATTACAATGGCAACTTAAAAAGCAAACTGCTCAACATCCATACTCATATATGGCGCAACACCCGTGCCGATACGCTGCGCATGAGTAGCGGTACGAGGGAGCAATTTGGCAAAATAGAACTGCGCTGTTTTGACTTTTGCATCATAGAAGGCTTGCTCACTATTGCCGTTGGCAAGCTCAGTTTGCGCGACTAATGCCATACGTGCCCATAGGTAAGCGACAGTCACATAGCCACTGAAATATAAGTAATCCACCGCTGCAGCGCCAACTGCTTCTGGATTTTCAGCAGCTTGCTTACCAATTTCAGTAGTCAGCTCACCCCATTGTTTGACATGCTGCATGAGCGGCGCTGTAAACTGTGCCATGTCATCATTGTCTTTATTCTCATCACAGAACTGCTGAATGATAGTGACAAAGTTGGCAAGTAGTTTGCCTTGCGAGCCCAGTACTTTACGACCCAATAGGTCAATAGACTGAATCTCGGTTGTACCTTCGTATAAGCAGGAAATACGCGTATCACGAACGTTTTGTTCCATCCCCCATTCACTGACAAAGCCATGACCGCCATAGACCTGAATACCGTGGTTCGCCGCTTCAAGCCCTGTCTCAGTCAAGAAGGCTTTGGCAATCGGTGTCAGTAACGACAACATCTGATCAGCAAATTCACGATCTTCACCTTCGCCTTTAGCTACGGTGTCGGCAAAGTGTGAGAGATAATAAATCAAAGCACGTCCGCCTTCTGCAAATGCCTTTTCGGTCAAGAGCATATTGCGTACTGCGGGATGAACAATGATAGGATCTGCCGCTTTTTCTGGCGCTTTGGCTCCTGATAGCGAGCGCATCGCTAAGCGATCTTTTGCATAAGGAAGTGAGCCTTGGAATGCATACTCAGCAGCAGTTACGCCTTGAACAGCAGTACCAATACGTGCCACGTTCATAAAAGTAAACATGCACTGTAAGCCGCGGTTTTCAGGGCCAATCAGATAACCAGTTGCACCATCAAAGTTGATCACACAAGTAGCAGAGGCTTTGATGCCCATCTTATGCTCAATAGATCCACAAGTGACTTGGTTTGGCTCAGCCAAGCTGCTATCTGCATTGACATTGATTTTTGGAACAATAAATAATGAGATGCCTTTAGTGCCAGCAGGCGCGCCTGGTAGACGAGCTAACACGATATGAATAATATTATCCGTTAAGTCATGCTCGCCAGCCGAGATAAAGATCTTTTGCCCAGTGATGCTGTAAGTACCATCGTCGTTGGGCTGCGCTTTGGTGCGAATGATACCCAGATCAGAGCCTGCATGTGCTTCGGTCAGACACATCGTACCTGACCATTCACCGGTGACCATTTTTTCAAGGTAGGTGTCTTTTTGCTCATCAGTGCCATGGTGTTCGATGGTCTGAATAGCGCCATGAGACAGTCCAGGATACATAGAAAATGACCAGTTCGCTGTACCTACCATCTCATTAATAACAGTTGATAAAGAGAATGGTAGGTTCTGTCCACCAAACTCTTCTTCGGCAGATAAAGCCGGGAAGCCAAGCTCGCAGTACTGTTTATAAGCTTCTTTAAAGCCTTTAGGAGTGGTTACTTTTCCATTGTCAAAATGGCACCCTTCGGCGTCACCGCTTTGATTCAATGGCGATAGCTCGTTTTCTGCAAAGCTTGCTGCCATCTCAAACAAACTGTTCATCAAATCGCGATCTGCTTCCTGGAACTTTGGAAGACGCTTATAGTGGCTTTCACTATCAAGCAGCTCATGCATGACGAATTGAATATCACGTAGGGGCGCTTTGTATTGCATGTTATTTTGTCCTTTGTTTTTGGATGTAGCCAATGACGGTCTATACCTATAGCCGTTTACTATCGATGAAAAGTGCTGATATTAGCTATCTAAAATTGCCATGATAACCATCAAAGAGGGATAACTATAATGATAACCATAGAGGTCTGAAAAATAGGCCGGTGACAGTATCACTCAACCTTCAACGCTTACCCCTAAAAGATAGGCTTTCAGAAGCAATTATACAAGTTTTGAGCTAATACTGATAAGTCATCAACCTGCCTTGCAACCTTTACGGGATAAGCATTAGCGTCAATTGTTTATGGGGCTGTCCTAGATAAGTAAAATTATTTAGGATAGCACTATGAGAAAGAGTAAACTAAGTTGGTATAAACAAAACAGACTCATCGAGTTATTTGTTGCCGGTTCTACCGCCAGAACAGCAGCAAGCTTAGTTAGTGTTAATAAAACGACAGCCAGTTATTACTTTCATAGGCTAAGACTGCTTATTTACGAGAATAGCCAAGACCCTGGTCTATTTGAAGGCGAAATCGAAGTAGACGAGTCATACTTTGGTGGCACTCGTAAAGGCAAGCGAGGGCGAGGTGCTGGTAGCAAAGTGCCCGTGTTTGGCCTATTAAAGCGTAATGGCAAGGTCTACGCTTGTATTATACCCAATGCTAAAGCAGATACTTTGATCCCCATCATAAGAGAAAAAGTGAAGCCTGATAGCATTGTTTATACTGACTCATTTAAAAGCTATAACGCATTAGATGTCAGTGAGTTTACTCATTATCGTATCAACCACTCTAAAACCTTTGTTAATGACAAGAATCATATTAACGGTATAGAGAACTTCTGGAACCAAGCTAAACGGCATCTACGTAAGTTTAACGGGGTCCCAAAAGAGCATTTTCACCTCTATTTAAAGGAATGTGAGTGGCGTTTTAATCACAGTGACCCAAAGTCGCAATTACTACAATTAAAACAATGGGTTAAACAGGGTTTGAGCTAGTTATCTAGGACAGCCCCTTGTTTATTCAAATATTGTAGCTTGAGCTAGTGATTTGAGCTCTCAAGCAGTTGAGTGGCAGCTTGTGCATCAACCGGACGGCCGAGCCAATATCCTTGTCCATATAAGCAGCCCATCTTACGCAGCTGCTCATAGTGTTGCTCCGTTTCTATGCCCTCAGCGACAGCTTGCATATCCAAAGCAAGCGCTAAGTCTAATATCGCCTGCACAATAGCTTGCTGAGTTGGATTTGAGTCAAGCTCAGAGACAAAGCTTTTATCAATCTTGATGAAGTCAAAAGGGTACTGTTGTAAATAACTCAAAGAGGCGTAGCCGGTACCAAAGTCATCTAGCGCAAGACAAACCTTGAGTGCTTTGAGCTCGGTGAGGCGCTGCTTTATATTATCATTGCTAGGCAGCAGCGATGATTCAGTCATCTCTATATGCAGACGATACGGAGCGATATGATAACGAGCTAATAACTGGCTAATGATTTTGTTAAAGTCAGGATGACTAAATTCGGTAGCATCAGCATTGATGCAAATATGCTGGGTACATTGCATGCCTTGCCATTGAACTAACAGCTGCGCGGCTTGCTCTGATAACTGAGAAAATAGCGCAAAGGAGAGACCATAACTGATGATATCAGCGATAAAGTCTTTGGGTTTTAAAACCCCGCGAGTTGGATGTTGCCAGCGAACTAAAGCCTCAAACCCCACAATAGATTTGGTCGCTAGATTGAATTTTGGCTGATAGTATGCGACGAATTGATTATCAGCAATAGCTTGGGCAAGTAGCTGCTTTTGATCGGGTAGACTTGCTGAGGGCTTGTTATTGACATAAAGATTATCTGTCTTATCTTCACCTAGCAAGTATTCTGATCGCGGCTCTTTGACTTGGTTGCAGGTAGGGTCTTGTAGCGTACCAATATAAAAAACCTTATTGTCGATGGTAGACTGTTGAAAAACGATAAGGTAATCTAAAACTTGATGGTCTTTATTGGGTAAGGTAAAGGTTTTTTTGTAGCTATTATGATTTGCTAGATGGCTAGCCAAGTCTTTTAAAATCTCAGGCTTATGTTTTGTGAGGCACTGAGTGATAAAAGTGCCAAAAGGATAGCCAATAAGCAGATTTTCACGGTAGCCGGTGAGTCTTTCATAGGCACTATTCATCGATACATAGCGCTTGTCCGCGTCCAAAATAAAGACAGCCTGATCTCGCTGCTGATAATAGTTAGTGAGCAGATGTTGTTTGGACATGACTGAGAGAGGCTCAAAAGGCGTCATGGCGAATCTCGTAATAAAAACATTAGGCTGTGTACCAATTAGTGGTGTCAAACAACCATTATAAACGAAAAGGTTTATAAAAATGTTGCTGTAGACTGAACGAACTATTGTTTTATAGTGCTTGACTTATCCTTGTTTAAAAGTGCTAGTCTATACCGTTAAGGCTCAGCGGACTAAGCCTGAGACAAAGCTGATTGTGACAGAGCATATAAAGTAGACAGCGCGACGACGGGCGCAGTTTCAGTACGCAGTACGCGCTCGCCGATTTGCCAAGGCAAAAACCCGACTTGCTCTGCTTGCTGGCATTCTTCGACGCTTAATCCTCCCTCAGGGCCTATGAGGAGCTGCAGATAAGGATTTGGTATCGCTAATACTTCTTTGAGCGCAGCTGGCATCAAAGGCTGATCGGCGGCAGGTACGCTCAATTGCAAACGCAAATCCACGGGGCGCTTAAGTTTCTGATAATACTCATCTTGGCTTAGAGTAGAGAGGTTGGCGCTGACTGCTGATGACAAGGATGATGATGACATATCTGCTGCATCCATACTATTGTCAGCCTCGTTTTGCGTTAACCACTGCTGAATGGGCAAAGGAGCTAAGATTAGTGGCACGCGATTCAAGCCACATTGCTCACAGGCGGCAATAGCAATTTGCTGCCAGTGCGCAAGCTTTTTCTCGACTTGCGCCGGCTTGAGGGTGACTTCGCCATGCTGGCTGCTGAGCAGTTGAATCGCGGTTACCCCAAGCTCTGTTGATTTTTGGATTGCATAATCCATACGCTCTCCGCGGCTCATAACTAAGCCGATCTTAGTCGTCACGGGGGCTACGCGATCGATATCATGATAAGCGAGTAGGGTAGCTGTCGCTTGTTTTTTGCTAATGGTTTGTAGCTCGACTTGATATTCGCCGCCAAAACCGTCGAACAGTATACCTTGATCGCCGATATTGGCTCGCAGTACGCGGCACCAATGGTGAGCGATGGCCGCAGTCAGCTCAAGGCTTTGGCCTATGGCTATGCTGCTAAGCTTTGGATATTCATTGTTATTAGTGGCATAAAAAAAACGTCGCACGCTAAAGAGTTCCTATCAGGATAAAATACGATAAAAAGACCAACCAAAAAAAACTGGCACTCCAAGAGTACCAGTAATTATACTTGCTTAAGCTAATATAGCAATGAGCGACTTTATCTATAGCTTTATACGCTAGCTGATTCAGAGCTCAAGGTTTTAGAGCTCAAATCATTAGAAACCAACTCATCAGAGACGAGACCTAAAGCCTCAACCAAGCGCTTATTTGGCTCAACCTTGTTCATACTATAAAAATGCATCGCCGGTACGCCCTCGGCAATCAAGCGCTCACAGAGACGGTAGACAACATCAAAACCAAACTCGCGAATGGCTTTGCGATCATCGCCGAAGTCAGCTAGCTGGCGGCGCACATAACGCGGGATATCAGCGCCGCAGCTGTCGGCAAAGCGTATCAGATTGCTCGAGTTGGTAATCGGCATAATACCGGCGACTAAGGGCTGCGCTACGGTATCAATACCGCGCTGCTCAAGCGCGTCACGTAGGTGCAAGTAGCTATCCGCGTTATAAAAGAACTGCGTAATCGCCGTATCAGCGCCCGCTTTATACTTATTGACTAAGTTGTCAATATCGAATAAGAAGCTTTTGGCTTGCGGGTGCATTTCAGGGTATGCGGCGACTTCGATATGAAAATGATCAGCCGAGTGCTCGCGGATAAACTTGACTAAATCCAAAGCAAACGGCAGCTCACCCATACCGACTTGACCTGAAGGTAAGTCGCCACGTAGCGCCACCAGACGGCTGATACCTAAAGCTTTATAAAGATCTAGCAGCTCAGCAATCTCTGCCTTGTCATCACCGATACAAGAGATGTGCGGAGCCACTGGCGTATCACTGCGCTCAAGTAATGCCTGTACGATACTCAAAGTACGATCACGAGTCGAGCCGCCAGCGCCATAGGTCACTGAAAAATACGTTGGTGACAACTGATTGAGCTCATCAAAGGTAGTGAGCAGCTTCTCATGTCCCTGCTCAGTTTTGGCCGGGAAGAACTCAAAGGAGAAAGCAGGCTTACTCATAGTCACATTCCTTAGTCATTACTATCAGATTTAGTATTTGTATTCTTCAGGCTTAAACGGCCCTTCGACAGGTACACCTAAGTACTGCGCTTGTTTCTCGGTCAGCTTAGTCAGCGTACCGTTGAAGCCCGCTACCATCGCTGCTGCGACTTCTTCGTCAAGCTTTTTGGGCAATACTTTGACATATAAGTTATCAAAACGCTCATCAACGGGCAGATCAGCGAATTTTTCATCGAATAAATACATCTGCGCGAGTACCTGATTGGCAAATGAGCCGTCCATTACTCTCGATGGGTGACCGGTTGCGTTACCTAAGTTGACCAAGCGGCCTTCAGCGAGCAAGATCAAATAATCATTCTCATCGTCTGAGCGGAAGATTTGATGGACTTGCGGCTTAACCTCACTCCAGCGCCAGTTATCACGCATGAACTGAGTATCGATTTCGGTATCGAAGTGACCGATGTTACAGACGACCGCACCAGGCTTCAATGCCGCTAGCATGTGCTTGTCACAAACATGATAGTTACCGGTAGTGGTAACAATTAGATCGGTATCTTGTAGTAGACGCGTGTTGATGCTGTCGCTACCACCAGTATTATCGCCATTGATATAAGGTGATAATACCTCATAGCCATCCATACAAGCCTGCATGGCACAGATAGGATCAACTTCTGATACTCGTACGATCATGCCTTCTTGACGTAAGCTTTGTGCTGAGCCTTTACCGACATCACCATAACCGATGACTAGAGCGCGACGACCAGCTAAGAACATATCAGTGGCGCGTTTGATAGCATCGTTTAAGCTATGGCGGCAGCCGTATTTATTGTCGTTCTTAGATTTCGTGACCGCGTCGTTGACGTTGATGGCCGGTACTTTGAGCTCGCCTTTATTCAGCATCTCAACCAAACGGTGCACACCCGTGGTGGTCTCTTCAGAGATACCATGGATAATATCGAGCATTTGCGGATAGTCATTGTGAACAAGGGCGGTCAAATCGCCGCCATCATCTAAGATTAAGTTGGCATCCCAAAGCTGGCCTGATTCTTCGCCGCCAACGTGGATTTGCTGACGCAAGCACCATTCGTACTCCTCTTCAGTCTCGCCTTTCCAAGCGAACACTGGGATACCAGCTGCGGCAATAGCGGCGGCGGCATGGTCTTGGGTTGAGAAGATATTACAAGAGGTCCAGCGTACTTCGGCACCAAGCGCGGTTAGCGTCTCGATAAGTACAGCAGTCTGGATTGTCATGTGAATACAGCCGGCGATTTTAGCGCCTTTTAGCGGCTGATCCGCTTCGTAGCGGCGACGCAGACCCATTAGGGCTGGCATCTCAGCTTCAGCAAGGGTGATCTCGCGGCGACCATAATCAGCAAGGCTGATGTCAGCGACTTTATAGTCAGTAAAAGAGGGATCGATCGTATGGGCAGAGGGAATGTTAGACACTGCGTCCATAATATGCTCCTATCGTTGATAATGATAAAAAGAATAAAAACGCAGGTGCCGTTATTTGCGCTGTGAGCGACCAAAACGATGGACTCTCGACAGTTAACCGAGCCTAACATAACCTGTGATTGCATAACTATAGAATATTAATGCAGTAAATCACTATTATGGCGCAACACCTCTCGGGAGGGTTATTGTAATAGATGCGATGCAGCTTGTCACCTTTTGCTTGATATAAATAGTAAGCGTTTGGAGTATTTACTCATACAAAAAAAGGCCATCCAGTGATAGCCTTTATTATTGATAATCTAAGTTTTAATCGGTGCTAAAAAAGCTTAATACCAGTTATAGGTTAGTGAGGTGAAATAACTAGTCCCATCGGTGGCATATTCATTACCGAATTGACTGGCGAGGGTATAGTCTTCATCAGTGAGATTATCTATACGCAAATTAGCTCGCAGATTGGGATTAATATAAACACTACTACTTAGATTGACTAAGGTATAGCTATCTAACTTATTTTGATTGGCGACATCCGAAAACCTATCATCAGTGTGCTTAGCTTCAAGACGTAAATCGAAGCTAGGCTGCTGATAACCGACATAGATTAAACCACTATTCTTGGGGCGGTAGACGAGCTTATTGCCTTTATTAACACTGCCTGAGGTATCATTCTCTGCTTTTAGGTAATCATAGCCTAACCCAAAAATGAAATCATCAACCTGCCAATCTGATGTCAGGCTCAGCCCCTTGATTTTTGCTTCAGCAGTATTGGTGTTGCCACCAATTAAATCTTCAACGTCAGTGTGATATCCCGTCAAACGAGAGACTTGATTGCCTTTATTGTACTCCACAAATACCTCAGTATTTTTACTGGTTTCAGGCTTTAACTCTGGGTTGCTATAGCCAGGGTAGTATAAGTCGTTAAAGGTTGGGGCGCGAAATCCAGTAGAGTAGCTTGCACCAATACGCATGCCATCTAGTGGACGAATAGCGGCGCCTATATTATAAGTACTTTCATTACCGTATTGTGAATTATCATCTACGCGGTAGTTGGCTTGCAGATCGTAATAAGTGTCTGATAATTGGTAACCCACAAACGCGCTTTTGACGGTTCTGTCATCAGGGTTGTAAGCAGTCTGAACGGGAGGATTGGTTTCAGGGTAAGGAGGATAAACCAAGACGTCTGAGGCATCTAATTTTTGCGATAACCATTCTGCGCCAACGATAACTGTGCCGGGCTGTGCGTTGATGCTAGTCTCTAAGCGTGCCTGCTCTTGTGTGCTGTTAAACTCGCTTCCTTCATTATAGTCAATGGAGTTTGCATCATAAGAGGTGAGTTTGTCGATACTTTGACCGTAGCTCAGTTTAGTAGCAGTTAATGGCGTTTGATACTCAATAAAAGCATTAGCGCTGCCGTTTTTTTGATCTGAATGAGTATCAGGGAAAGCATCTCCCCCTGAATCATACTCAGTTGTAGAGTCTGAGTATAAACCGCTGACTCCTGCACTTAACGCATCAGTAAATCGGTGCTGTAATACTAGACTTGCATTAGTAGACTCAAAGCCATCGTCATCATTGTTATAATCATAAGAATCTGAGTTGGCAATCGCATTAAAACCATCCGTTTCATTGCGACTGACACCCAAGCTCAATGAGGAAGTATCGTTTTTGAGCTGACCGGTTATACCCACTTGATAATGATTGTTACTGCCATAACCTGCGCTAGTAGAAATATTGGACTGCTCTACGTTATTACCTTTAGTAAAGATTTGAATTACACCGCCCATAGCGTCTGAGCCGTAGACACTAGAACCTGAAGCGCCATATAAGATCTCAATACGATCGATTTGATCGATAGGCAGTAGATTTAATGAAGGAGTGCCGGTCGAGATAGAGCTATAGCGGACACCGTCGATGATTACTAGAACTTGCTTACTATCAAACCCGCGCATATAAAAATTACTAATCGTTCCCATCCCGCCGCTTTGAGAAATATTAATACCAGATTGACTCTTAAGCACATCAACGACGGTTTGACCTTGATAGCGCTGCAACTGCTCATTATCAATCACCCGTGTCTGCGCAACCACATTGCTTGTTTTAGTCGGTGTACGCGTCGCAGTGACCACGATCTCGTCAAGCTCAACCTGTGGCAACGAGTCATCGCTAATTGGGTTGGTAGGCGCTGCGGTAGCACTCATAGCGCATAAACCGAGTGCGCTCAAAATACAAAGTCGTAGATAAGAGGCGGGAGGAGCTAAAAACAGCATAGTGTTTTCCAAAATTATCAAATCAAAAGGGAGCCGAAAAAATACCAATCACAAAGAAATGGTTAAAAATTATAAAAGTTAAATAAAGGCTTGAAAGAAACAGAACAATGCTGGCGCTGCTAAAAAAGCAGTGCCTTTATAAAGCGTTTATTATTGCTGAATTATAACGGTTTGCAAGCGTTTTTAAGCCAATAATTATTCAGTATAAGCTGAGTGCTGCTCATTTTGATAAGTAAGCAAATGAACTAAGATAAGTCTGGCCACGAACTGGCAGGCGAGTTTTTTTATTAACTGAATCGAGGTGTTTGTAGCTGACAAAGTAATGTGCCTAAAAAAAGGTAAACATAAATACTTCAGTAATAAATAATTGTTATCATAGCAAGGGTTTCATGCTGTAGTGTTTTAACTACTTTATACCCACTCAAGTTTATACTCACTCAAAATCAGCTTACCGAGCCCAATAACTAAATGATGAGGTCCGTTTTGTCTATCGCGCGTCACAAAGAGTCAGTCACAGCACCGACACTGTCACTCAAGATCTTCACGATGATTACGCTACTGCTAGCGACACTGTTAGGAGTACCATCGGCGCCTGCATTCGCAGCAGAGCCAAATGCTTTGGGCGTCGGCAGTAATAATGCTAGTGAGGATAGTGAGGGTAGCGCTCGTGCCCCAATACCAGATTCTTTTGGGCGCGATACCCCTAGACAAACGGTACAAAGCTTTATCAATGCTTTGAGCGATAATGATTATTTACTGGCGAGTAATTATCTGAATTTGTCCAAATCAGATAACCCAACGCCTATCGTTCGCCAGTTTAAGCAGGCTTTAGATGCAGGAGGGCGTTTTCAGCCTGATTTGCAAATCAATAATACGCCAGAGGGCAACCTTGCCGATCAGCTGCCGTCCAATCAAGAAAAAGTCGGTAACATCAATATCAACGATAAGAATGTCTCGCTCATACTAGAGCGAGTCGTCGCTGAAAATGGTAAGCAGTACTGGCAGTTCTCTAGCGGTACGCTAAGCTTAGTGCCAGATGTGATTGAAAACACGGAACCGACGCTCATCTCTCGCTATACCATGGAGAGCTTAGAGGACGAAAAGTTATTCGGCTATCAGTTGGCAGATTTGGTGGCTGCTATCATGCTAGCTTTGGGTAGCTTTTTAGTCACTTATATCGCAGTATGGCTCTGCTACCACTTTTTGCGTATCGCTTATCCTCGAGTGCGCGGTCAGCCTTTACCGCTACCAGATAAAATTATTCTGCCGCTTTCAGTCGTCATCATGGCATTGATACTCTCTGAGGTCATGGTCTACTCGGGAGTGTCTGTGACGCTGCGTGAGCCAATCAATCGCTTCACGGATATTGCTTCTTGGGTCGCGGTGACTTGGCTGCTGCTACGTATGGTAGATGTGATATTTACTCGCGCCGTCAATCTAAGCTATAAAAAGAACTACATTGAGCGCGTCTCTATTCTAGGTCTGATGCGTAAGTTAACCAAAGCGCTGCTGCTTATCTTTGCCGTAATTGTCATCTTTGGTAATTTGGGCTTTGATCTGACTACGGGTATTGCTGCTCTAGGTGTCGGTGGTCTAGCTTTAGCACTTGGTGCGCAAAAGACTATTGAAAACTTGGTCGGTAGTGTCGTGGTGGTCGCGGACTCGCCGGTACGCATAGGCGACTATTGTAAGTTTGGTACTTATGAGGGGACTGTTATCGATATCGGTATTCGCTCTTCTCGCGTGCGTACTTTAACCCGAACGATTGTCACTGTACCTAATGGCGACTTTTCTTCCATGCAAATTGAAAACTTTACCTCGCGTGATATGTTCCAGTTTTTGCATAATTTATATATTAAACGCAGTGCCGATATCAATGAGATCTTTGAGATGGTCAACGATTTAGATACGCTACTCAAAGAGCATGAACTGACCAACAAAGAATGGAATCAGGCTAATATCTTGGAGCTGCGTCAAGACTGTTATGTTATCCAGCTACGAGCTTATATCAATGCCTTCGATACGATTGAGTTTTATGGCAAGCAAGATACCTTATTAGTCGATGTATTGAGCAAAGTCAAAGACTACAAAGTGGAGCACGCACTACCCACGCAGCAGTTACTTGTCAATCAAGGTGATTTCGATAGCCATTCAGAGCCTAAGACTGCTGATGCTATCTCTGATGAGCAAACTGACACTACTGACAATGGCTCAGCGGACGAAGTAAGCAGGCAAGCTGTAATTGCTCAGAAGGATAGCGATGCGCAGTTTGCCGAGACATCGGCTCAGGCAGATAGCTCTGATAGTAGTCAGATGGATAGCAAAACAGATAGTCGCAAGAGGGCGACAAAAGAGAAAAAAGCAGCAAAGCTGGCCAAAGATAAAGTCAGTAATCCCAATAAGTCTAAGCAAATTACCACACTGAGACTGGCCAAACGCCACTTTGAGCGCACTAAAAAAAGCTTCAATATCTCTATCTGGAATCAGCCTTGGAACAAGCATTAACTCTCATTACTTATGCACAAAACGGCGATGAAATAAGAGATTATAGCTACGTTACCGGCACTTATACCGGCATCGCTTCTTTATCTTTTAGCCCGCCATAGTATGCCCACAGCAATAAGCTTGCGGCGCTAAGATAAGGCGACCAAGATTGCGTTGCTACTTTGAGCTGTTTTGGAGTAGGGCGCTCGGGCAACTCTAGCAGTGCCATGGCAGCGACTCGAATCGCTAAGTCATCGACAGCCAAGATATCAGCGCGGCCCAAAGAGAAGAGTAAATACATCTCAGCGGTCCAGCGCCCTATACCGGTAACTGCAGTCAAAGTGGCAATGACCTCGCCATCACTCATTGTTGTGAGTGCCTGATAGTCAATATCATGATCTACCAAAGAGCGCACATAGCGGATTTTTTGTCTGGAGAGTCCTTGCGCTCTTAAGTCCTCATCATCGGCTTGTATAAGCGTCTTTGGCGTTATTAGGTTTGCATCCACCAACCTTTGCCAAATACTACTAGCCGCTGCCACAGATAATTGTTGCCCGACTATCGCTCGTAGTAAGGCTGCAAACCCGCCTTCATTACGCCGTAAACTTGGCACACCGACTTGTTCATAAACAGGCGCAAACCTGGGTTCTAATTCGATAAGCGCTTGAATATGTGTTTTTAGCTCAGCTGAGCTATCAAGGGTAGTCATGCTCATAATGGGCGCTCCTAATTATAAACGAGCTGTAAATTATCCATAAACCAGTCACAAAAAAGGACCGCGTTAGGCAGTCCTCTATTAACATACTTATACTTTATTCACTATCTGCTTTAGGTTTCTTTAGTAGTACTAAAACCGCACCGTTACCGCCATCTTTTGGCGGCGCCGAACAAAACGCTAGCACTTCTGGAAGCTGACGTAACCAACCATTAACGCAAGTCTTTAAGATAGCCTCAGAGCCTTTACCATGGACAATTTTTACCATGGTTTCGTTATTTCGCTTAGCTTGCACCAGTAACTGAGTCATGGCTTCGCGCGCCTCTTCGATGGTGCAGCCGTGGATATCTACCGCGTCATACCAACGAAGCTTACCTTGCTTAAGCTGAGTGAAGACTTTGTTTTGTAGCGTTGGCTGCTTATAAGAGAGATAAGCTTCGCTCGCAACTGGGTTCAATAGCGCTTGCATATCTGATAGGCCAGTACTTAGATCACCGTCTTCGTTGCCTTGCGCAGCAGCACGTTTCGACAAGGTCGCCGCGTCAGGTTTGCCGGCTTTATTCGCTTTGACTGGTGAGCGTACATTTTTGTCTTCTAGTTGCTGAACACCATGCATCGCTTGCATAAACAGCACTTTATCATCGTCGACATGCTCGCTGTCCATTTGTTTAACGGTCTTTTTGACTTGCTTTTGCGTTGGCAAAGCGACAGGCTCAGTGGGCTTTTGATTTTCGCCTTCAGGGCTATTGGTATCACGGCCTTTACTGAGTTGTCCTTTGAGCTCTTTGAGCTGATCTTGCATTTCTTTTGAAAATAGAGAGTTTGCCATAATAAGTATAAGTCTGTTTTGTTGATAAAATAAATAAGGAAGCTTTTAAGCTGCAGTGCTCTCACAGCGCTATAAGTAGGTGTACTTTACGCTTGTGTATTGACGCTCGCAAGTAAGGATTGTAACGCTTGTCCTGGATGATCGGTTTTCATAAACTGCTCACCGATTAAGAAGTGCTGAATACCTTGCGCTAGCATCAGCTCGATATCATTGTTGCTATGAATACCGCTCTCAGTAACGATAAGGGGCTCTATAGCCGAATCATCGTCAGCTAAGGTTTTAATCAGACTATCTTTAAGCTTTAGGGTGTTTTGTAGGTCCACCTCAAAAGTATTTAGATCGCGGTTATTAATACCATAGATATTGTGCTTGGAGCGTGGCAGTTGTAGCGCGCGCTCAAGCTCATCACTCGTATGAACTTCTATCAGCACATCCATACCCAGCTCAAGGCTTAGCGCGTGTAGCTGACCAGCTTGCGCATCGTCAAGACAAGCCATAATCAATAAGATACAATCCGCGCCCAGCAAGTACGACTCATAGATTTGATAGATATCAATCATAAAGTCTTTGCGTAATACCGGCAGACTTGCCGCATTATAAGCTTGCAATAAGTACTGATCATCGCCTTGAAAATAGTCACGATCGGTCAGGACGGATAGACAACTAGCGCCGGCCTGCTCGTATTGCTGGGCAAATAAAGCGGGCGAGAAATTATGATTGATAATCCCTTTAGAAGGCGAGGCTCGTTTGATCTCAGCGATAATCCCGATGTCGGCTGCGCGTAAAGCATTGGCAAAGCCGCGGCGAGGCTGCGTGTCCTTTTCAGCTTTGGCTTGTAGCTGTGCTAGTGAGCGCTGTTTTTTGGCGGCAGCTACCTCTAGCTGTTTGGTGGCGACAATGCGCTGTAACACTGAGGGAATGTTGCTATCGGTTGTGGTACTTGCAGTCATGGTGATATCCATAATTAGGGATAATAATTAAAACGATAGATAAGAGCGATTGAGTAGGAGCTAAATGACAATTAAGCTTGCGCGGCGAGCTGCTGAGTGTAAGCGGCTAAGGAATTAAGCTTAGTTAAAGCACTGCCGTTTTGGATCACCTTCTGCGCGCGGCTGACGCCATTTGGATAGTTGCTCGCGAGCCCTGCGGTATAGATAGCGGCGCCGGCATTGAGGGCGATCATATCACGCGCTTTTATAACAGAGCGGTCATGAGTTTCTTCACCAGATAAAGCCGCTTTGATAAGCTCAAGACTTTGCTCAGGAGAGTCGACATCGAGGCCGATAAGCGTTTGTGATTCCACTCCAGCATCTTCTGGCATCATCTCATAGACCGTGATCTCGCCATCTTTGAGCTCAGCGACGGTAGTGGAGGTGGCAAGACTAATTTCATCTAAACCGTCTTTGGCACCGACGACCATCACGTGCTCGGCGCCTAAGTTTTTCATAACCTTAGCCAGCGGCTCACACAGCTGAGCGGTAAAAACACCAATAACCAGATTAGGCACGCCAGCAGGGTTAGTTAAAGGCCCCAAAATATTAAAGATAGTCCGTGCTTTTAAGGCGCGGCGCACCGGATTGGCGTAACGCATGGCGCTATGATGATTGGGAGCGAATAAAAAGCCAATCCCTTCATCTTCGATACACTTAAGCGCTTGGGCAGGGTCTAGCGCTAAGCTGATACCGGCTTGCTCTAATAAGTCTGAGCTGCCAGATTTGGTTGAAACTCCGCGGTTGCCGTGTTTGGCAACTTGTGCGCCTGCAGCAGCGGCGACTAAGGCAGAGGCGGTGGAGACGTTAAATAAATTTGCACCATCACCGCCAGTACCAACGATGTCGACTAAATAATCGCAACCTTTAGGCTCGATGTTCGCCGCTAAATTACGCATGGCGCTCGCAGCAGCGGTAATCTCGTCGATAGATTCGCCTTTCATTCGTAGACCAGTCAAGATAGCACCCATCAAAGCATCGCTACATCTGCCTTGCATGATGATAAGCATCACCTCGCGCATCTCATCAAAGGTCAGATCAATCCGCTGTAATATCCGATCTAAAGCCGAGGTCAGCAACTTGTGCACTTGCTCTTCTGAGAGTTCGGTAATCTGCTCTGGCGTGCTTTGGGTTAGGGAGTCAGTCGTATTTTCGGCGCTCATGATACCTCACTTATTATTATGTGTTTTGTTTATTATCATTGGATGTAATAGCAAGCTATCCGTATTGACAGCTATTAACCCACTTGCGGTAACTCATCTGCGTCTAAAACTGCTAGATTATGAGTTTGCAAAAAGTTATTTAGCAGCTGGTAGCCTGCTGTACTTAAGATTGATTCTGGGTGAAACTGCACTCCTTCAATGGCGAATTGTTTATGACGCACGCCCATAATCTCCTCAATGCTACCATCAGTGTTTTGGGTCCAAGCGGTGACCTCTAGGCAATCGGGCAGGTTCGCTTTGTCTACAACTAATGAGTGATAACGAGTAAAATCAGTCGGGTTTGCTAAATCCTTAAACACGCCTTGGTGGTTATGATAAACCGAGGACACGCGGCCATGCATGACTGCGCCGGCTTTGACGACTTGACCGCCAAAAGCTTGGCCGATAGCTTGATGACCCAAGCAGATACCTAATATCGGAATCACACCTTTAAAGGTATCAATCAGCTCCAATGAGATACCAGCACGATCGGGATCGCAAGGGCCAGGACCGATGACAATAAGCTTAGGGGCCAGCATTTTGACCTGCTCGATTGTGGCTTGATCGTTACGCCAGACGGTGATGTCCTGCTGTAGTTCACCGAAGTACTGTACAATGTTGTACGTAAAGCTGTCGTAATTGTCGATCATTAGAATCATTAGCGTTTACTCATATTAAATGGACGGTTTGCGGCTGGTGTTTCGCTTTGCTATCTTACCACTATTTTTTGCGCGAGCAAATTTCTAGGGTATTAACTCGTAAGCGCATCGGCTAGTAATGGTGCCAATGCGCTTTGTCTATTTAAAAATAGCTATCGTGGAGAGATAGTATAGATTGAAGATAGTCAGCTGCACTATTAATTAGTTGTATCACTAATTAGTTGCACTGTTTTGGCATCTAAATTCAAGAAAGCACTTTTATAGTGCGTTTTTGCGTTGTAAAGAGGCTTTTTTAAACAAGGTGAACAATGATAAAAGCGAAAGCTGTCCTCTTAATATGATAAATTAGCTTGTTTTAGGGCGTATCCACTGGCAAAATGCCTGTTTATTATGATTTAACGTATATATTGGCACAGCAGTTGCACAATTATTGTCATAGTCAGCTGTTTGCATTATCTTATAACAGTTGAGCAGCATCGATTAGGGCGTGTTGAACATTCGACCATGGCACTGACAGAGACTATTTTTTAGGCGATTTGCAGATAAAAATGGTAAGTTTAGTCGTTCTAAGCGTCTATTTTTATCAATAAAGCGGCAAAAAATAGTCCTGTCCCTATTGTTGTAGTTAGGGCTGATGCTAAAATCGCCCTAGTCGTTGTGAAAATCTAACCAATGCAATAAGCATTACCTGCAATTTTCACTTAGACTAGAACTATTTTAGCTATCAGCAGTGCGCATTTGTGAATGTTCAACACGCCCTAGATATTGTTAAAATAGTGCCTTAGTATATTTATACATAAAGCAGTTTAGGATATAGCAAAGTTTGTTATAGTAGCTTGTCAAATAAGTATCGCGGTATAGGTAACGACTTTTTAGAAACAAATTTGAATGCTAAAAACGATAGTAGATGGTAATCACCAAATCCTGACAACCCCAACGGAGACTATTCATGTCGAATAAATTATTAGATCTTATCGAATCCTCAAATGCGAAATGGGTGGATTTTCGCTTTACCGATACTCGCGGTAAAGAGCAGCACATCAGCTTTCCAGCGCATAGCGTTGACGAAGAGGTGATGGAAGATGGCAAAATGTTCGACGGCTCATCCATCGCAGGCTGGAAAGGTATCGAAGCGTCAGATATGATCTTGCGCCCTGATCCAGAGACCGCTTTTGTTGATCCGTTTTTTGATGCCGTTACAGTCGTCGTGACCTGCGATATCATCGAGCCATCAACACTACAAGGCTATGATCGCGATCCACGCTCTATCGCACGCCGCGCTGAAGAGTACTTAAAGTCGACTGGTATTGGTGACACCGCTTACTTCGGTCCTGAGCCTGAGTTCTTTGTATTTGACGATGTAAAATGGTCAGTCGATATGTCTGGCGTGAGCCACAAGATCACTGCTGAAGAAGCGGCTTGGTCAACCAATGAGACGTACGAGTGGGGCAACATGGCGCATCGTCCACGCGTCAAAGGCGGCTATTTCCCAGTCCCACCAATCGATAGCTCGCATGATATGCGTTCTGTGATGTGTGAACGCATCGAAGAAATCGTTGGTGAAGGCCGCGTAGAAGTTCATCATCATGAAGTGGCTTCTTGCCAGTCTGAGATTGGTGTTGCATTCAACACCATGGTACGTAAAGCGGATGAAGTTCAGCAGTTGAAATATGTTGTCCATAACGTGGCGCACCAGTTTGGTAAAACAGCAACCTTTATGCCAAAACCAATCGTTGGTGACAATGGTTCAGGTATGCACGTTCATATGTCAATCTCAAAGGACGGCGTAAACACCTTCTCTGGTGATGAGTATGCTGGTCTGTCTGAGACAGCATTGTACTTTGTTGGTGGTATCATCAAGCACGCTCGTGCATTGAATGCAATTACCAACCCATCAACGAACAGCTATAAGCGCCTTGTGCCGCATTACGAAGCACCTATCAAGCTTGCTTATTCAGCGTCTAACCGCTCAGCGTCTATTCGTATTCCGCACGTGAGCAGTCCAAAAGCAGTACGCGTCGAAGCGCGTTTCCCAGATCCAACAGCTAACCCATACTTAGCATTTGCTGCGCTATTGATGGCAGGTCTTGATGGTATCCAGAACAAGATGCATCCAGGTGAAGCGGCTGACAAGAACTTGTATGACTTGCCACCAGAAGAAGAAGCACAAATTCCAACGGTTGCAGAGAGTCTAGATGTTGCACTACAGGCGCTAAAAGACGACCACGAGTTTTTGTTAAAAGGCGATGTGTTCACTAAAGACATGCTAGAAGCGTTTATTGCTTTGAAAGAAGAAGAAGTACAACGTCTGAACGTAACTGTGCATCCTGTTGAGTTTGACATGTACTACAGCTGCTAGTAGCTAGCTGATAAGCGCAACCAATTAAGATAAGCAAAACCAGCTAAGGTAATCTTGGCTGGTTTTTTTGTTCAGACATATTGGAGAGTCTTAAATTTATATCGTTTTTTCATCGTTTCAAAGCAATTACGGTAATGGCCTAAACAATAAAGCATAATAATAACCATCACTATTATCTAGGCTAACCGACTATGACGACCATACTGAAACAAAAATTTGTGATAAAACAATCAGCAATAAGTCTGCTGACGTTTTTTACTATAACAACGGTTGGGAGTTTTATGCTAGCGGCTCATGCGGCTCCTATTTATAAAGTCGTTGATGAGCGTACCGGGCAAGTAACCTTTACCGATAGTCCGCAGTCGTATGAGCAGCAAGCGGACAAGCAGATCAGCCAAACGGGTATCAGTACTGGCAGCACTACTAGCAATAGCAGTAGCGTTAATGCTGCTAGCGGCAACCGTGCAGATACTAGCGTAAATAATAAGCAGACCAGTCAACCGGCAGCAGTACCAAAACCGACCCTGCAAACCGCCGTCAATTACCAGTTGACTATGATTGAGCCAAAGGCTGAGCGCGCTTATCAGCGTCCAGGACAAATTATCACCGTGAATTTACAACTGAGCCCAGCGCTGCAAGCCGGTGATAGCATCAGTATCTATCTAGATGATACTTTGATCTCGCAAGGCATAACCGCATCTATCGCTACAATCGACCTCAACCCAGGAGAGCATACGATTCAGGCGATAATAAAAAACAGCGCAGGACAGGTTGTCAATCGAATTAGCCGCAGCGTTTATGTCATTCAAAACACGGCAATATTAAGACAAAAAAAGCAACTTGCGCAGCAGCTGCAAGCCTATCAGCAACTGCCTTGGCAACAAAAACTGTTACTAAAACTTCGTCAAAAAGACAGTATCAATAACGATAGCCAATAAGTTACTGGGCTGAAGTGTGCTGAACTGAAGTGAACTGGGTTTTATTTTCTTATTCAATTTAATTGTCAGCGCGGCTATCATTGAACTACTCATTAATGGTGTGCTATTATTCTTAATAAATCTATCGTGGGTTTAATTGATTGGTCATGTTATTTTTATAATGAATATTGTGACCAATCTTGCAACTTCCAGCACGATATAAAATAATACTGGTAAAGCGCATGAGCTGGTACTCCGACACTCTCATCTGTGCCTAATTTGTTTGTCAAAACATATAATGACAATCCTTATTATTTATTGTCGGAGTTGCAGGAGTACACCATGCCCACCAGCTCTCACTTGGCAGCTACCCAGTATAGCTGCTCTTCTGTATATACTCGCGACTACCAGCCGCGTCATCTGCTAGCTTTGCAAATCATTCAGCAAATACATCAGCTTAAGCTGCGTCCACAACACATCACCCGCATGCTCGGTTATCCGTCCAAGCATACTCTACCTGCCTGCGAGCGCTTGCGGCACGTATTGTCGAACCCCTATTTAGGGCTGGATGGCAGTTATATTGATGGGCGTTTTACAGCGCAGGAGTTTTTAGCCAAGCTGTTCTTTGCGGTACAGATCGACTATGAGACAGTCGAAGATGACCTAGCTCACATTCAGTATCAACTAAGTATTGAGGCTGATAAGAGAGCGAATACTGACAGTGAAACGGATACTGTTAGTTCGCAGCAGAAGTGCTCAAGGGTAGAGCTAAAGACTGACTATAGTTAAGCCCACTGAAAGCAAGTTAAGTGGGCTTGAAGTATAGAGTAAGAAGGGATGCACTTGACTGCGAACTAAACAATTAGCTGACTAATCAGTCACTTAGTAGCTGACCATAGGTTCGGTACTAGGGATGGTACTTGCTATGTTAATTCGATCGGCGGTAGCGGCATCAGTTATGGAGAGCGAGATAGGGGCGGGCATAGCTGGAGTCAGCACTTGTCCGCGGCAAACATCATCGCTTGGATCTAAGGATTTGTACTGCTCATAATAGCTGACTGCCAGCTCTTGCATCGCTAGACTAGCGGCTGAGTCATTGGCGTTGACAAAGGCTTCGCGCGCTTGCTCAAGCCAGCGATCCGCCATACGAAAGTGAGAGCCTGAGCTACGAAACCCATGCTCGCAGTGGTCTGCGGCAGCCCACACTAAACTGACCTCACTAAAAGCAAGCTCGCGCGGCGCACTAGCGATACCGCCGCTATCTTTGAGGGCGCTAATATTGGCCCAAAGATCAGGGCGCATCAGTGCTGAGGTCTCAGGAATATCAGTCATCAAATCTAGCTTATATTCTTGGCCCTCTTGTAAAGCCTGTAAAATCATTTGTGCATCATTAAAAGCGTAGTCACCAGCGGCAGTCGTACTATTAACACTGTCTTCGTGATTGGCATAATTGAGCCAAGCCTGCGCCTTATAAGCAAAGTACTGCTGCTCGGCGTTCATGCTAGCGAGCTGATACTCTTTTAGCTGTAACTGCATACAAGCGATTGCGCGCTGGCGAGGACTTTGGAAGGTGGTATAGCGAGACGCTGGCTCATTATTATCAGCGTTATCGTTGCAGTAGTTAGCAGTTGTTACTGGACTGATCTTCGCGTTTTCATTGAGCGAGATAGCCGCTTGTGCGGAGGTAAGGGTAGTCAGTCCTAGTGCTAGTAGTAGTGAGGATGACAAACTTATTGAGAGCATCGCTGCTCTCAAAGGTGGGCGTTTATTTACTATAGTAGTCATAGAGCAGACCTTAAATTAAGGTAAAAGTAATGTTAGATGGCTTATAAGGTAGAGTTAGGATCTAAGCGTGGGTTAGTGCTCGTATCATTACCTTTAAATAAGTCTTCGTCAAACTTAAATCGTAATCTAAAGTAAGCGCCCTGCTGAGTCGTGTCGTCATAAGCGATGTCGTCATCTTCAAAGCCCATAAAGTTATAGCCAAGTGATAACCAGAGGTTAGTCATCGGGCTGTAGCCGACTTCAGCGCCAAGCATGTAGGACATGTCATCGGCTTGCTCATTCCAGTAAGTACCGGCCTGTAGGCCAATATCCCAGCGCTCAGTTAAGTCGTATAGGCCTCGACCATATAGAGCATGGGCAGTGTTATCGCTACTGATGCCATCAGCACTAAATTTAGTATATTTACCGGCATAACGACCAGACAAGGTAAGCGGGCGAGTTGGGTGATAGTTACCATTCCATGACCAGATAATCGCATCTTTTTGATACGTATCGTTGCTAATATTATTATCGTCTAAACGATATTCAAGTTTGGCGAGCATATCGAGCTGATTACTATCATAGTCACGATAAGCGGCACCAAGTTGGAAACGATTGATAGTACGATCACCATCATCATAATCTACTTGTGAGTAGATGTCTTTAGCAAGCAAAGTTATCTCATCAGTGTAGCGGTAAGCAATACCAGCGCTACCGAGTAGCGTATCGCTAGTCTCGCCCCAACGTTTCTCTAAGCGTCCTGAGGCCTTGTAGTTCTCTTGTGCTAAATATTCAACTCCAACACCAGCTGCAGTCGCTGTATTGTTCTCTTCGCCTTCTAAAGACTCAACACGCTCAAACAGTGTATTAAGGGTCAAGCCTTCTTGCACGTACCATTTGTTTTTGAGGCCAATAGCCGCTTCAGCTTCACGAGCACTGATCGCATCGCGCATACGGTATTCGCTATAGACCTTACCATCTTTCATGTAGTTGGCGTCAAAACCAAATACCGTGCGTTGACGCTCTTCGGTATCGTCAAGGCCGTAGCTGCCAGATAGGCTATTGATTAGATCATGACGAGCATATAAACGGCCCAAATTACCAAGCGGCGTCTCACCACCGATAGAAGTAGCATTGCGCTCGCTGTTATCGATATCTTGCTCATATTCTGCAAATACTAGCGAGTTATTGAGCTTCGGTAGACGCGCGGTAATACGGGCGCGCGCTGTCGTACCTTCAATATCTTTATCAGCGTCACTAACACCGCTAAGTGCCGATTGGTTAATGATATCATCATCGAACAGAGTATCGTCAGACGGGTCAATGGTATCGGTCGCGTCTTGAATATTGCGCGAGGCGGCTGTCGCGTCTTGCTTATAGTAACGGACACCAATCTCGCCGACGACATTAGTGCTTAAGCGCTGCTCGATACTCGCGAGCACCCCTTGACGGCTCGCTTCGGTAGTATGGTCTTTGGTGCGTACGCCTTCTAACTTAAGCGCGGTCTTTTTGTCATTGATGAGATGCGCAACCTCAAAGCCTGACTCTTGACGACCAGCAGTCTGCGGAGAAGCACCAGTGACAAAGCCTTCATCCGTGTCATTATAATACGCTTTGGCGCGAGTGTTTTTCTTGTCATCATAATCCAGCTCTACGCGTAGCGCATCGCCGTCAGCGTCTTGAATATCTAGTTCTTCAGCATTGATCTGATTGCTAGGCTGGAAGTTTGGATTATCAGCCTTATTCATTGCATATTCAGCGACCAGCTTTAGCTTGTCATTCATCTTGATAACGGTATTAACACTAGCAAGCTGTTCTTTATTTAGCGGATCATCACTGTTGACATAGCTGCCGCCGATAGCGACTTTATCCGTAAGCTGATGCTTAACGGCTACGCCGCCAACCAAATAATCGTCACCACCTTCGTCGACTTCTACCGTGACGCGTAAATAGATAGGATTACCCGCTAAGTCTTGGCTAGCGATAGGCGATTTCAAAAATAAGCTGCGGCTGATTGGGTCAATCTCATAATCCGCAAAACGCGTGAGGGTCTCACGGCGCACGATAAGTCCAGGATTGTTGGCATCGCGAGTGATGACTTCGATGGTCTCAGAGTTTTCAAGTACCGCGTCAAAGTTTTCTGCGAGCGGATAAGGGCCTGAAATACCAAGGCCACGAGTTTCGTTGACACGCTGTGATGAGCTGGTCTCTGCAGCGAAGGCTGTAATACGAGTGTTGTCGTCTTCGTACTGTGCTTTGACACCGGTCAAAGTGCGGTTGTACTGACCAAGCTTAATGCCTTCGTCGTCTGTCACGTCAGTCTTCAAGTCACCATACATGGCAAACGAGCGGCCTTTATCCAAGCGTACATAGAGCTTGCTGGTCGACTGCGCATCGAAGCCTTTGGCCGATGAGTCACCATAGACAGGATAGTATTCACCTGGCTCGATATCACGGAACAGGCGTTCGCCTTTTTTGTCGCTATCGTAGGCCAGGGTTAATAGATAATCACCACGCACCTTGCCTTTGAGAAACATAGCGGCACGGCCCGTCGCTGAGTAATCATCATTACCCGAAAACTCGTGTAGCTCCTTTTCAAAGGCGCCTTGAGCATCTGTGATGCTGCCGCCATCAAAGTCTTTAAGCGAGATCGCACCTTCGACGATACCGACCGCGATCAGCGGACGTAGCTGCGCGGTAAACTGTAGCGGAATAATTTGCTTGGTACTACCCGTGTCGATGACCAGCTCACCTTTACCTGGTGCACTTGGTGCAATCACTGGAATCAGTAGTTCGCCACCGCTGACGGTGACCTGAGTGCCCGCTTGGTCTTTGTTGCTGTCTTTTAGGTTGATACGGCCGATATTGGTATCGATGGTGATCGGGGTAGAAGCAATATAAGGACGGTTGTCACGGTCTTTTAGACTGATGACGACTTGATATTCGCTGACACCATCGGCTTGTATCAGTTGTGTTTGCGTACGATAATCGATGGCTTGCAGGCTATCAGGGGTGACTACTTCTATGCTCTGCTCGGAGATGACTTGGCCAGTGATATCAGTGGCTACACCGCGCAAGGTATTACGGCCACGCTTGAGATCTACCGCATAGTAGTCAAAGGCGGTGACGTTTTGTTTTTTCTGCTCGGCGGTCTTACCGATTTGCTGCTCAGATACTGCTTTGCCATTGGCATATAAAGTAAACTGAGAGCCGAGTGGCGCTTGTACTTGTACCATTTGCTTATAGCTGCTGAGCTGCTGGCCTTCGCTTAGATTAATAAAGGCAACATCGTTATTAGCAACCTCTTTTAGAAACTCTTCGAGTACTTTTTCTTTCGGTTGAGTGATAGTATTGACTTTTAGGTCGATACGTTCGTTAGCTGGACTGACCATCTCATTGACGATAGCTGAATCACATTGGATACCTTGATCTAGCGCGTCGTTAGACTTACAGCCGCTGGCATCGACGTTGTCATCGTAATCGCGATCGTAGATAGGCTCTAGATCTAGCTTGCTCTTAATCGCTTGCTCAAGCGCGTTATTTTTTGCGCTGATAGACTTACTACGAGCGATGAGCTCTTCGTTTAGACGCTCAGTGCTATCACCCATACCGCCGACGATACCGAAATCGGCACGGTGCAGCTCGCCATATTTCAAATCGACGAAACGGCTACCAGCATCGCCAGTATTACGGTTGCTTTGAAGCACTAGTTCTGTAGCGTTTGGAATAGTGGTGCGATCGACTTTTAACACGTGCGTCTTGGCACTGACGCCATAGAAGTTATATTTACCTTCAGGGTCGGTAACGATGAAGTTGCCGTTTTCCATATAGATACGCACGCCTGCCACGCCAAGCTCGCCATTTTCTTTTTGCTGGATGCCGTCGCGGTTGATATCGTGATAGACCTTACCGATGATAATACCGTCAGTATTCATCACGCCGCGCTCAACTTCGATCTGCCACTGTGCTTCTCTTGAAACAATACTTTGGCCTTGCTCGTTATTGGCTACAGCGATAGCGCGGTTGATACCGTCGCCGCCTAGTGCAGAAGCACCGACCAATACGCGATAAGTGATCTCTTTAGTCTCATTAGCATCCAAGTTCCCTAAATTAAGGACTTGATATTTTCCTTCAGCGCTAAATTCAGTGCTCTGAGGCTGGTTGATATCGACACCGTTGTCGGTATTGTTTTTGTCGATACGAACGCTGTTCGATACCATGTCAAAACCGCGCGGTAGGGCGTCTTTTAGCTCGACATCATAAGCAGTAGTACTACCATTGTTCGTTACATTGATTGTGTAGCTGACATAATCGCCAAGCTCAGCACTTTTGACTTCACTTTCTTTGGTGACGACTAAGGTAGGATTATCGTCAACGATATCAAGGTTGCTACTGAGGTTATTAGTAATTTCTTCTTTTGTACCGTCTGCTTTAATACAAGCATCTAAAGCCGCTGTCAATGTATCGCCCTGTAGGGTCTGGATGATGTCGTCATCGATAGCATTAGCGTTATTCTGGGTAGGCGCTGATAGCTGATATTTACCGGTACTGTTACCAGTCTCGATAGCTTTTAAGGAGTACTTATCGCCTGTTAGTGAAGAGGTGATAGTGACCCAAACTTGATCGGGTTTATCTAGCTGCACATTACATTGAGCGTAACTGGCTTCGATATAGACGTTACTACCAAGCTGTGAGGTGGACTTGTCGCCATCGAAATTGGGGGTCGTAAAGTTAATCTCAGGCTCAACGATAACTAAGCTGTCGACAGCCGAAGCGGTTATCGACTCGTCTTCCAATACCACAGCGCCGATTTTGATATCAGCGGTGTCGCCACTGTCGCCATTCGCATCTGATAGAGCTTGAACGATAAGCTCAATATTCTCGCTTTGACCCAGCTTGATCTGCGCGGTTAAGTTATCGAAGATAATCTCGCTATCTTCACCATCGATGATGCCGTTGTTATTTAGGTCTTGATAGACTTTGACATTTGAAAGCGATGGAGCAACGTCAAGGCTCAGCTCGACAGTCTGATTACTATAGCTGGTGTTTTTTAGGACGTTTATCCAGTTGACAGTAGTACCAGGCTCAACAGTTTGTATTAGAGGTTGGGTCAGCTCAATACCATACTCAGGCAGAGCAGAAGACTTGACTTGCACTTGGTTAGAGGTGCTAGATAGGCTGACGTCAGTTTTATTATTGACGTTATAGCTTGCGTTAGCAATATTATTGATAATCTGTAGATTTGGGTTTATATCATCGGCTGCGATGGCGATATTTGATTGCATAAGCAACATAGCAAACGACAGCGCAGATATCTTCGCTGTACGTAAGGCAATACGATTAGACGGTGTCATAATAGATAGAGCCATGTGTCGCTTATCCAATAAAACAAAATGGGGGTGAAACTCTCCTAGCTTAATTAAATCAGAAGCCAGAGAAGGTCTCTATAAGTACCCGCAGATACTTATAGAGTGAAAATTCAGTTTAAGGTAATAGTTTTAATCTAAAATAAAATTATGGTGTAGGTGTAACCAACCTAGGGAGTAACCACCCTAGCAGTTTTGATTTTGACTTTAAATTGCATGGTTTCAGTTGCTTGAGGTGCTAACGTATCAATAGTATTCGTAAGCGCAGCTCCAGTATCACTCTTTGTACCACTAGTAACCGTTATAGAATCTTCTACATAATCAGCCTCATTCGAGAATTTAGAGAATTCATCTGAGATAATTACACCTGTAATATTAAAACCTGCGCCTGTAGGAGAAGTCGCGTCAGCAGAAGATGTGTTTTTCGCTTGGATCTTATAAACAATACACTGACCAGGCGAAACGTTTTTAATTTCTGTACGGACGAAGTCTGCATCAGCGGGTGTACCCACACAATCGGCGTTTATCGCTTGTGTTTTCAGCAATGTTAGGCCGCGAACAGTGGTTTTATCAGTGACTGAAACCGATTGAGGCGCGCCTTCGTTACCTGGAATCAAGGTAACAATAGTGTTTTCGAATGTAGGTGTAGTAGAGTCTACTGGTGTAAATATTTTTGCATCGGCTGATGACACGTTATATTTAATAGTAACGGTACCATTAGGGGCTATGCCTCCAGGTAAAGCAGTAGAGAGGTCATAAACACCATCAACAGCGGTAATAGTTTGATCTATTACTGTTGGTGTTGTGGTGTCGTTACCATCTGGATAATAAGTGACAGTGACGCTAGTAGGAACTATATTAATTTGATCTGGCGGAGTACCATCGTCGTCAGTGATAGTAAAAGTTAATTCCCCAGCTTTACTGCCCTCGATGTCTTTACCGGTATTGGTAATGACTGTTGCATGAGTCACTTGACCGAGAGTACCTGAAGTCGGTGCAATCTCTCTGAACGTTGGGCCAGTTAGCGTTAGAGCTCGCTGAATAGTCGCTAAGGATAAAGGCAGTGTTGAGTCATCACCTGGGCTGGCTGGTGTCTGACCATTGAGATTATTAATCTCGGTAGTAGGATAGAACGCACTAATCTTTTCTTCTCTACTAGTCTCTGTACTATCGATAAGCGTGTTGTCAGTAGCAGCGTTGTTGTCTAGGTCATCAGTCACGGTCACGTGATTGATAGCGGTTGCAGGATCGAGTGCACCTGGTCCTTTTTTGACTTTAAATTCAATAGTTATTTTTTGGCCTACAGGGATATTAACACCAGTAATATTAAAGCCTTCGCTGTCTACAGCACCCGCATTACTGGAATCGATAGTGCCTGTAGTCGCAGTAGAGCTGGGTTTGATATTGGCTAGTGTTAGTGCCTCTGCCATTACTAGACCATCGGGTAGAATATCTGCAATAGCAATATCAGTCGCATCAGTCGTAAATGCAGTGTTGCCATCGTTGGTGACGACAACTCTATAAGTAGCTGTATCATTAGCAAGATCATTGAGGTCTAAACCATTAATAAGCGTTTTGACGATATTAAAGGTAGGAAGCCTTGTAAAAGAGGTATCAGTATTAACGAGTGTTTCACCTTCACCTAACAACGAACTAACCGCAGAGATTTCTAATGGTTTGGTTTCGCCACCTTTATTACCAGTGGTTTTGGCATTGATAACAAATATAATGTAATGCCCTTTTTCTAAAGGAAATACTCTGCCACTAGAGGCACCATAGGGCGCATTATTTACAGTACGAGCTGTATCTTCAACTCCATTCTCGTTATATATTTTATAGGAGACAGTAGAATTCGCTGTGTCATAACCGTCTGGAGCTGCTGGCGTCGTGATAGCATAGTTATCAGTGCGGTTACCCGTGTTGGTCAAAGTATGCGTAAACTGAACAAACCCATTAGGCGCTACTTCTTTTTCAGTGTTAGTGGCAGCAGGAACCAATGAGAAGGATGTTTGCTCTGTTACCGTTATCTTAACTTCATTGGATTCAACCACAGGCTGCGACTGACCACTAACGTTATAGCTTGCGCTAGCTTTGTTAGTAATCTCTACACTCGTTGATGTCTTATCGGTCTCTACTGCATTAGCAGTCGTGCTCATACCGAGCACAGCTGCGACGCCAACAGCAAGCAAGCTATAATTAAAAGTGTTTGATTTCATGTATTACTCCAAAGGTATTAAAAAGCTAAGGTGAAGGTTAAAAGAAACGCACGGTTAGAAATGGCTTAATTAACGACAGTATTGAGCGCAACGTTTGCTGACTTTTGCGCAGGTAATAACTTGATATTCCAGCGCAGTGATTTGTATTCAGAATAAGGGACTTTGACCATCTTGCCGTTTACCTTGCGCATCAGTGGCATATCGGCGTAGTTCTTATTATCGATGCTGGCTTGAGCGCTAGCGGGAACTGCTTCACCGGTGAACGTCATGTTGGCAGGAATAGGCAACACCACTTCTAAGTCTTGGATATCTTGATTAATGGTATTAGAGTAAGTCGCTTTGTACTGTACAACCGTACCAGCAGGTGCCGTATTAACTGGCACGTAAGAAACCTTACCTTCACTATTGGTCACAACCTTATTAGCAGATAGCTGCATCTTGAGCGCATCTTCAGCATGAGCCAAGCCCATCAAGCTGACTGAGGCTAGCGTAGCGAGTAGTGCATTACGTAGAGTAGTGGCGTATTTCATAAATATATCCTTGCTTATGTCGCGATTATTCGTAAAAGTCATAGTGTTGATTTGGCTTATTTGCGATCTTTAATAATAACTTTAGATAGCTGTTTGAAGTTACATAAGCAATATCTATGCCAACACTATATCTGCGTTCCTTAATATAGACAAATATGGGGCATTTGATTACAGGCTGTATTTTTACAGAGAAGGGCGCAATAATCATCTAAAAACCGATAGATGGTATTGGAAATCTGATAGATGGCAAGGTATTCGTAGGTAGAAAAGTAATTCTTGAATCAGTGCTTTAGATAAGGTACTCAAGCCACAATAGCTGTGACTTGAGTATAGGTAGTGGGATGAGCGATAGGATTGAAGTTAAGGATTGCTACCGTTAGTGGTGCCGTACTGGGTATTGAAATAGAAGGAACGTGGAGCTTCTTTATTTAAACTAAAGGGTTGAGTGGTTATCGTGCCGTTATAACCTATCGCTCGATCAGTAGCGAAGCCATCAGCAGTGCTAATCGCATCAGCTAGCGTTGATGTCACTGTAGCACCGTCAACACCTTCTTTTTGCAAGGTGTCGCTGATAACGATGTTATTAAGCACGATATTGCCGCGATTGGTCGCGGTGATTTTATAGGCGATACACTGACCGGGATCGACTTTAGCCGTCACCTCACTAAAACCCAGACTGGGATCAGTCTCGTTATCAAGAATACTAGAGTAGTTAAGAGTGGCACTACAATCATGGACGTACTGCTGTTTTTCAAGTACCAATGCAGTATTATTAATTTGTACCTCACCGAAATTTAGATTATCGTAGGTATAGTTACCTTCAGTAATCGTGATAGGTATCTCGTTAGCAGTGGTATCGACACTATAAGTCCATTCATTCGGCTCGTCTTGAACTACGCAGCCTGATTGTCCTACACTTATAAAGTTGCTAGGGAAACTAAAGCTGTATTTTCCTTCTTCATTAATTGAAGTTGTAGCGTAGGTTGTATCACTACAATTGGTAAGACGTATTTGAACATTAATGTCGTTTATTCCTGATTCAACTGAGCGATCATAAATGCCGTTAAAGTAAGCTGAGTTACCTGTAAAGGTGCTCGATGTATCAAATTTATCTTCGCTAGAAATACCACCATTATCGTTAAAGACATATCCAGTGAATGTGTAAGACTTTAGACCATTTGTGACTGTACAAGTCCAATCATCACCATAAGTAAGCTGTAAACTATTAGGGTTCAACGTAGTAATTGTCGCCCCATTTGGTCCTGATTTTCTACAAGCATATAAGGCATTATAATCTGCTAAATTTGTCGATCCTGAGCCTGACTCTGTCAATGTATAGGTTTTGGTAGGGTTAACTTTGAAAGTTCCTGTAGTACCTGTACCAGTCGTGACAGTGTTATTCGATCCCGTTGTAGTAACAGAAGTAATGCCACTCGTAACTACCGAATTATCTGCATTGTCTTTAATTTGAACAGTGAATTGATCCGTATTTTTTTTACGAGAAGTTGAAAGCGCTTTTGTATATGTTAGACGCGGCTGCGGTTGATAGCAGTAGCCATCAAACACAATATTAATTAGTTGGTCACCTGGGTTGCCGATACTATTAAAGTCATAATATTCTAAATTAGGATTATTGCCGTAAGTTACATCTACTCTGACTATAGGTTGATCAAAAGCTACCGACACTTTGCATTTCTCGTCTATTGAGTCTGTGCTACATAGAACGTCAGAAGTTGTGGTCGTTTGGCGATAAGGTGCAGTAGTTGTCATTCCAGCACCACTATACTTTCGAATTGGAATTACACTTGTGCCTGAACTAGTAATACCTGTTATCGTAACTTGGTCAGAAAACTCAAAGTATCTGGTACCTGTAAAAATACCAGTTCGAGCGTAATTTGCATCTATATCATAAATACTTAGACTTACATTTTTAAGCGCTTGCGGTTTCTCAGTAAACTTATTATTAAAAGTATATGAAACAGTACGAGTACCTGCTTTATCAGTAAAGTCTTGGAAAAGCTCGAACGACTCGACGCCGCCAGTCAACGTTTTAGGTCTATAAAAATTTGAGCCTCTTGTCTCTAAAGTTCCAGTAGCGACCGTATTTAAACTGTTAGAAGCAATAATATAGCTTTCATTTTTAATACCATTTAAAAGCTGATTAATACCAAGCACAGGTGGAGAGGCATTAGATCCCAAATTTCCATAATCAGCTGGCGCAAACTCATCAGAGACAAAACCAGCATCACAAGTTACTGCTGCTATAGTATAGCTACTAAATACTAATGTAGTAAATATAACCAACAGCTGTTGTAAGTACCTACGATATAAAGACATATCGATAGCTTCTAAAAATTTATGAGACTGACGCATTTTGTCACCTTTAATATAATTATTTATTCGATATCTTTGGCGTAGGCAATACATTTCTTGCTAATGAATGCCATAATTTTAGCTATATTTATGCAGCTTGTTAAACTTTTCGATGAACGGTAGGTATCATAGGATAGAAGGTTATTTAAGTAAACTTATGTTTGTTTTATAGTTCATTGCATCTATTTAATGAAAGGAGTGTTTTTTATACCTCTTTGATAAACGGTTAAATAAAACGATATACCGCTCATACAACTATTACTGACTATAAACACGGCAATAAGTATGCCAAAGCAATCTCTAACTCTTAATATAATTATAGGGAAATACGCTACAGGCCTTTTTGTATAAAGGATTAGCTGCATTTTATAGTGCAGCTTAAAATTTAAGACAGATAAGGTATGACGAGATGACCCAATAACTTTTAGTTATACAGGACAAGTTCTGCATTGACCAAAATTTGTCAAAAACTAGGATGTTAATGATAAATTTGGTCATATTCGTTATCCAGCATAATTATAAAATCAAAAAATTAGACGAGTAGTTTATTAGATTATTACGGATTCACGAACTTATGTTTTTTATATTGCGCTTAAATTGATAAATAGGAAGCAGGTAGATAGCAGGAATATTGTAAGAATAGGATCGCTTTTACAGCGCTATTTTTCTAAAAAATGCCTAACGTATCGGTATTTACTAATAGCCATAAACATTTAGCTCATAAGCGCCTATAATAGAGCTCAGTGATTATATGTAAACTGACTTTTAGATTGCGATTGTTCTCAACCCAATTGACAAAGTCCTCTCATGTCAGCCTCGCATTGAAACCCAAATCAGTAGACAGTACCCTTTGGCAATATAAGGAAGTTGCAAAATTGTCTGTTTCTTCATTATTTTAATGAATAACAGTTATACATAAAGTAATATAGAAGCCTTAATGACAGGCTTTCACCTTATTTTATAACCAATAAGTCTCACCTTAGTATTTAAGCGAAACCACCCATCCTGTAGCAAACAGGAATGACTCATAAAAAGGACAAGTAAAGATGAATTATTACAAGGATGCCGATAGCACCGAAACACAGGAATGGCTAGATGCTTTTGAATCAGTGATTAAGCATGCCGACAAGGATCGTGCCCAGTTTTTATTAAAAGCGCTCTATAACATGTCGGTACAAGAGGGCTTGCCATTTAACCGTTTGGACACCGCTTATATCAATAGTATCGCAGTCGAAGACGAGCCGATGTACCCCGGTGATTTGGGCATAGAGCGTAAGATTCGGGCGCTCATTCGCTACAACGCGCTGGCTATGGTGATGCGCGCGAATAAGAACGATGATGATTTGGGTGGGCATTTAGCGACATTCGCCTCTAGCGCTACGCTGTATGAGACGGGTTTTAATCACTTTTTCCGTGCCGCTAATGATCACTTCGGTGGTGATATGATCTATTATCAAGGTCACTCCGCGCCCGGTATCTACGCGCGCTCATATTTAGAAGGGCGTTTGAGTGAGGATCAACTAGAGAATTTTCGCCGCGAAGTTGGCGGTAAAGGCTTGTCGAGCTATCCGCATCCTTATTTGATGCCTGATTATTGGCAGTTCCCAACGGTGTCTATGGGTCTGGGCCCCATCATGTCGATTTATCATGCGCATGTGCACCGCTATATGGAAAACCGCGGCTTACTTGAGTTTGAAGGCCGCAAGATTTGGACATTCTTAGGGGATGGCGAGACTGATGAGCCAGAGAGCTTGGGAGCCATTTCTCTTGCTGGCCGCGAGAAGCTTGATAACCTCATTTGGGTCATCAACTGTAATCTGCAGCGTCTCGATGGCCCAGTACGTGGTAACGGCAAAATCATTCAAGAGCTAGAGTCGGTATTTCGCGGCGCCGGTTGGCACGTTATCAAGGTCATTTGGGGCGGCCAGTGGGATAATCTACTCGACAAAGATGACACTGGAGTACTCAAGCACCGTATGGAAGAAGCGGTCGATGGCGAATATCAGCTCTATGAGGCGCGTGATCCAAGCTTTGTGCGTAAAGAGTTCTTTGGGAAATATCCTGAGCTTGAAGAGATGGCCAATGAATTATCTGATAAGGATATCTCTCGCTTGAATCGCGGCGGCCACGATCCGGTGAAAGTCTACGCCGCCTTCAGTGAGGCGATGAAGACCAAAGGTCAGCCAACCGTTGTACTAGTAAAAACAGTCAAAGGATATGGTTTATCGACGCAAGCGCAAGCGGTCAATAAATCGCATCAGATCAAAAAGCTCGATCATGAGTCGTTGATGTATTTCCGTGATCGTTTTGATTTGCCGTTTACGGATGAGCAATTAGAGACGCTGCCTTTTTATCGCCCAGAAGAGGATTCTGCGGAGATGAAGTATCTAAAAGGTCGCCGTGAAGCGCTAGGCGGACATCTGCCTAACCGCCGTAGTGGTCATATCCCGCTTAATATTCCGGATTTGTCTATCTTTGATCGCGTGCTTAAGGGTAGTAAAGGTAAAGAGCAATCAACGACGATGGTGTTTGTGCGTCTGCTATCGGCGATGCTAAAGGACAAAGATATCCAAGACCGCGTCGTGCCTATCGTTCCTGATGAAGCGCGTACCTTTGGTTTAGAAGGCATGTTCCGTCAGTTAGGGATTTATTCTGCTTCTGGACAAAAATACACGCCAGAGGATAGCGAAGCGCTGATGGGTTATAAAGAAGCTATCGATGGTCATATGTTAGAGGAAGGCATCAACGAAGCAGGTGCGATGAGTACTTGGATTGCGCTGGCGACCAGCTATTCAGTCAATGCGCTGCCGATGATTCCGCTATATATTTACTACTCAATGTTTGGTTTCCAGCGTGTCGGCGATCTGGCTTGGGCAGCAGGCGACTGTCAAGCGCAAGGCTTCTTATTAGGCGCCACCGCAGGCCGTACCACCCTAAATGGTGAGGGCTTACAGCATCAAGATGGCCATTCGCAGATTTTATTTGGCGTTGTGCCCAACTGCGTGACCTACGACCCGTGCTTTGGTTATGAGCTAGCCGTCATTATGCATGATGGTCTGCGCCGGATGTATGGCGAGGGTGAGCGCGTCTATTATTACTTAACGCTGATGAACGAAAACTATGAGCAGCCAGCGATGCCAGAGGGCGTAGAGGAAGGCATCAAGCGCGGCATGTACTTGCTTGAAGATAATGGCTCAAGCCAAGTGCAGCTATTAGGCTCAGGGGTCATTTTGCGCGAAGTACAAAAAGCGGCGCAAATCCTTAACGATGAGTTCAATATCACCGCAAACGTCTGGAGCGTGACCAGCTTCAATGAGCTGACTCGTGATGGTATGGCTTGTGATGACTACAACCGCTTGCATCCGATGGAGGAAGAGGTCGTGCCTTGGGTCACAGAGCAATTAGCGCCACATAAAGGTATCGTCGTGGCTGCCACAGATTATATGCGGAATTACTCTGAGCAAATTCGAGCATGGCTACCAGATAACCGCCCATATATCACTTTAGGTACCGATGGCTATGGTCGCTCAGATACTCGTGAGCAGCTGCGTAGCTTCTTTAACGTTGATGCCGCTCATATCGTGGTGGCGACGCTCAAGCGCTTAGCAGACGAGGGCGAGGTTGAGATGCGCTTAGTCAAAGATGCGATCTCAAGCTTCGGCATAGAAGTCGATCAGCCGCCTGCTTGGCAGCAGCAGCCCCATTATGATCATTTCCCAGACGCTCCAGCACCAGATAACGTCAATCCAAATCCTGTTCCTGATTTTGTCGGTGAAGATGATGATGAAATCTCTAGCGAAGGCCGCGCCGAAGATCAAGCCGACGCCGAATTGCTAAATGATGATGACATCAAAGAATAGCCCACAATTACGTGACGATATAATAAGGAGAAACTAGGATGGATATTAAAGCCCCCGATTTAGGTGTCGAGAGCGCCGAAGTCAGTGAGATCATGGTAGCGGTCGGTGATATAATTGCTAAAGACGACAATATCATTTTATTAGAGTCTGACAAGGCATCAGTGGAAGTACCAAGCTCTGCTGCTGGTAAAGTCAGCAAAATCAACGTTGAGGTTGGTGACCAAGTGAGCGAAGGCATGGTGCTAATCGAGGTCGATAGCGATGCCGATAGCGGCGCAGATGATGAGTCTGATGATAGCTCTAAAAATGAGCAAAAACAGCCTGAAGCGGATACGGAGGATAGTAAATCTACAGAAGCAGCTGCTACAAATAACGATAAAGCAGAGCAGACAAAGGATAAGTCTGATACTTCTGAGCCTGAAGAGAGTACTGGCAGTACAACGACTCACGCGTTGCCAGACTTAGGCGTCGAAGAAGCGCAAGTGGCGGAGATTATGGTCAGCGTGGGTGATAAGGTCACCGCTGATGACTCTATCTTGCTCATCGAGTCTGATAAAGCGTCGGTGGAAGTGCCCGCACCCGAGACCGGTACTATTGAGAAAATCCTCGTGCAAGCAGGTGACATGGTCGCCAATGGCCAAGACTTTATCGTGATTGTTGGCAGTAGTGCAGATAACACCAATAGTTCAGATGGTTCGACTGCTGATAATCAAACGTCTAAAAAGGAATCAGAAGCTAAGCAATCAGCAAACGAGAGTGCATCCTCAGAGCAGCATAAAACAGGCGAGCCCAAACAAGCTGCAGCGCCATCGGCAAGTAAGTCGACTACTACTGATAGTCAGACTAAAAGCTCTGGCGGTAAGCTTACCGAAGCGCAAGTGAATGAGAAGCTCACAGAGGTGTATGCCGGTCCCGCCGTACGTAAGCTGGCGCGTCAATTGGGCGTAGATATCACCCAAGTATCCGGCTCAGCGCTCAATGATCGTATCTTAAAAGAAGATCTATTTGCTCATGTCAAAAAGAGTCTAACCACTCAAAAAGCTGCGACGACTAGCGGTAGTGTAGAGCGTGGCAGCTTACCAAGCTTGCCAGATATGAGTAATAAAGAGATTTGGGGCGAGACTGAAATAGAAGACTTAAGTCGTCTACAAAAGGTCTCGATTCCGCAGCTCAATTACAATACTTACTTGCCGCAAGTCACGCAATTTGATCTCTCCGATATTACTGAGACAGAAAAACTGCGTAGCGAGCTCAAAGGAGGTATGAAAGCAGAAGGTATTGGTTTTACAATTTTGGCCTTTATTGTCAAAGCGACCGCTTATGCTTTGACCCAGCATCCGCGCTTTAATAGTCATTTAAGCGATGATAATACGCAGCTGATTCTACGTAAAACGGTGAATATGGGCATTGCGGTGGCAACCGATGACGGTCTTATTGTGCCAGTGATAAAAAACGTACAAGACAAAGGTCTCAAACAAATCGCTATCGAGATTGGCGAGCTGGCAGGTAAGGCTCGTGATAAAAAGCTTGGCGCTAAAGACTTGCAAGGCGCGAGCTTTACGATTTCGAGCCAAGGGAATTTAGGCGGTACGGCATTTACGCCGCTGGTCAACTGGCCACAAGTCGGTATCTTAGGCGTGTCTGAAGCCAGTATGCAGCCGCGCTGGAATGAGAGTAAGCAGACTTTTGAGCCGCGTCTGATGTTACCGTTATCTTTATCGTATGATCACCGAGTGATCAATGGCGCTGATGCCGCGGTATTTACTCGCTATATTACGACTTTGTTAGCGGATCCGCGCCGTATTTTGTTATAAATAGCTTCTATCTAATATTTACCATTAATGTTATCAAAAGATCGTCTAAGGACGGTCTTTTTTTATACTTGTTGTGCCCGTCGTTTTTAATATAGGCTTTGAATAACCGTTCAACCAAACAAAAAAAAGCCAGCAAATAAGCTGGCTTTTTCTAGCGTCTGTGGTAAGACCTATTAGCAATATTAGAACTGTTTAACGAAAGCAATACCATAAACCCAAGGGCTGATGTCTACTTCGCCGATGTCATTACCGTCAAGCTTGGCATCAGTTTTGATATCCATGTAGCGCGCATCGATACGGAAGGCTTCTGTTGGTGCAAATGGAATGTCAAGACCGACATGACCGGCAACGCCTACGCTGTCGTCAAGCTCTAAGTCGCCAAGAGCAACCTTTTCTTCAAAAAAAGTGGTGTAGTTCACGCCTACGCCTACAAATGGCTTAAGGTTCATTGGCATATTATAGCCATCGAAGTGATACTGCAGTGATAGCGTAGGTGGTAGGTGCTGGGTTTTACCGTCAACTGTGTCGCCGTTTGCATCGGTCAAAGTGATGTCATGATGAAACGGAATAGCGGCTAGTAGCTCAATGCCAACGTTATTGGCGATAAAATACTCACCACTGATCGTCGGACGAATATCGTCATCAACTTCAACAGAAAAAGCACCGTCAGCCAAAGTACCGTTATCGCTTTTTGGGTCAACCATATGAGCACCGGCAGCGATACTCCAAGTACCAGCAGGTACGGCAAAGGCGGAAGTCATAGTCAGGGCAGTAGCAGCAGCTAAAACTAGGGATTGTAGTTTCATCATTTGATCCTTAAGGTAATAAGTGACTATCAGCGAATGACTAGTGAGGGATGACACCAGTTCTGATATCCTATGTTACAGTGATAAGATAAAGTGTTTATCTTATGTTTATTATAATATAAAAACCTTACAAAGAGTAGTGAATTAAAATATATTAGCAAGGTTTTTTGATTATAGATGGGTCTCAAAAGGATTTAGATGAATATTAAAGTTAAAAAGAGAATGGATATAAAATATTAATAGCGCTTTGTGATAAGGAGGGATAGATGACAGGTTATTGTAGTAATTCGCCGCTTCGTTGTAGCAAAGCGATGTCAATGACAGTCTTAAGTGAGACAAGTAATAGTTGCCCTCAGTGTGGTCTCGCTTTAGTATCTGATACTAGCAATAGCGGCTCAGTTATAGAGCAGCGCGTGCTACAACTAGGGTTAGTCGTTTTTATCCTTTTGCTGTTAGCGCTCATTTATATTTATTATGGACTATCAATCTAAAACAATTTTCTTTATAAGTAATGAACGATTCCGTGTGCTAAATCAGTTTTGATAAGCAATGAAAGTTTGATAAGCAATGAAAGTTTGATAAGCAATGAAAGTTTGATAAGCAATGAAAGTTTGATAAGCCCTAGAATTTTGATAAACATTGAAAGCTTATCAATCAGTGTAAACAGATCTTTTAAGCTCAGGACTTCTAATAAAGTTAGTCACTATTTGCCATAAATTTGATTTTACTACATACCAGCTATGTGCTTAGAGTGGTAAACTTTAAACCTCGTAACGTCTTCTCTGTATTTAACTGTTTTAACTATTTTAACTATCGCTCTTGTTAAAAGGATCAGCATGGCCTTTCACCCCATCAGGCAAACTCGGCTCTTCGTCTATAATGTTTTGCAAAACGATGAACATGACACGCTAGTTAGCCGTAGTGTTGATTACTTCCTAATTTTCTTAATCATGGCTAACGTCACAGCGGTGATCGCTGAGTCTGCTGACCAGTGGTATTACCCTTATCAAGAGTATTTTACGTTATTTGAAAACTTCTCAATCGTGGTGTTTTCGATAGAGTATTTACTGCGGTTATGGAGCGTGGCCGAGGCAAAACCTGATAACACCACTTGGCAGCAACGCTGGGAGTGGCTAAAGAGTCCCTCAGCCTTGATCGACTTGATCGCAATTGCGCCAGCTTTCTTAAACTTCTTTGTGACTATCGATCTGCGCTTCTTGCGGATACTGCGTTTATTTCGTATTTTGAAGCTTACCCGCTATTTTGCTTCAATGCGTATTTTACTGGTGGTCATCAGTAAAGAAAAAGGCTCGTTCCAAGCGGTCATTTTTATCTTAATCATTATGATAGTGACAGCGTCTAGTGGTATCTACTTAGTGGAGAATCACGCCCAGCCAGAAGAGTTTGAGTCGATACCTAAAGCGATGTGGTGGGCGGTGGTGACTTTAACGACGGTTGGTTACGGGGATGTCACACCGATTACCAACGCTGGTAAAATATTAGGCGCGATTATTACCATCTTAGGGGTAGGCTTGGCGGCGCTACCCGCGGGTATTTTGGCCACAGGCCTTGCTAATGAGCTGACGCAGCGCCGTGATGAGCTAGAACAAGACTTTCGTGAGCAGCTGATTGAAAGTGATTTTGATCTGGTGCAAAATCAGGCGATGATCGACAAAATCCGCCGCGAGCTTGGGCTGGATCGCGAGCAGGCGCAAGATATTGTGCTACAAGTGCTGCGTGAGCAGGAGCTTGAGCGCCGCGAAAAAGAAGTCTCTAAAGCAAAAAACTTCTGCCCGCACTGCGGAGAGGCACTACGCTAACGGCTCTCTAAAGAGGAGTGGCCGTTGGCTGTGCAATCGGTAGCGCGCGAGCAAGTTCGTGGGCGACTTGCTGCGCTAATTTTTCGATATCTTTAGCTTCTAGAGGTAGCTGCTGCACCGTTAGATACCAGTCATCAACTCCGCGGCGCAAGTTTGCGACCCAAAGTCCGTAGCAGTCACGCGGCAGCTGTTTTAGATCGACAGTAAAAGCTCGGTTGTATTCGTCGTCACTCAAGTGCACTTCACCGGCTTCTACGCCGGCAAGCGGTTGTTGATTGTAGGAATGGACAATCATAGCCACATGACGAATATGAGCGGGAATATGATCTAAATATAGGCGGATTTGTTCTTGATCTAAGGGCGCATTATATAAAGCCTGCTCACCGCGATCTTTACCATTTAGGCTATCGCCTTGATGCCTTACTGACTCCGCTTTATCACGCAGCTGCTTGAACCAAACGATATCATCTATGACACAATCATTATCATAGAGTACGCAGGCAATATCGACATCGATAGCTTTGTCATTTTGTTTGAGGCGTTTTTTTAGTCCGGTCGCTTTTGGCGGCGTGAATTGATAATTCATCGCAAAAAACAATCTATCTGTGGCGAAACCAAGAGCGCTTAAGCTCTCTGATAAAGGCAGTGTAGGGGTAGAGACTGACATAAATATCCTTCAATAACGGCGGTTTTTATTATTTGTTTGAGCCTAATGAGTTTGGTAAAAGCTTATAGTGGATTATGACTGTTTCCTAAGACCGCTTGATAAAGCAGATCAGGTTTGGCAGCTAGTAAACCGTCACCAAAGCCGCGCAGCCACCAGACCAATTGTGAGGTCATATTGACGGTCGCTTTCACGCTCAAAGTATCGTCATCATTGATAGTGACGGTTTGATCTTCACTGAGCTGGCTTTCGGTCAAGCTTTTACCTGCCCGTCTTGTAAAGGTCAGCTCGACAGCAGTATTCTTGCCATGATCGGGTAGCTGGCTCAGTAGCGGATGGCTAAAGCCCATACCGCCAGCATCTAGATAGCTGTCTAATAGGAAATCCTCAGGCGTTATCGCACTGGTCTCTAATATCTCAACACTCGCAAACCGATGCAGCGCAAAGGTGCGAATAATGAGCTCAGGGTCATCTGTACGCGTGGCTAACAGATAGATAATAACCCCGCGCTGAATAATGGCAATAGGGTTTAGGGTATATTCGCTAGCCTCACTTTTATTGCTACGCGTATAACGAGCTTTGATTTGTTGTTGATAAAATAGTGCATGATAGATGTTGTCTTTACTTTCTATATCGATAGGCGGCGCGATTAGCGGCTGCGTTGCCGGCTCAATACGCACGCGGTCGAGCCATGAATGGGTGACTTTGCTGTTTTTGAGCTGACGGCGCGCCAGATCAAACCAAGGAAATAACTCATCTAAGATAGCGGGCGGCAACAGCTGGGTCAGATTGGCCTCGACCATGTTGAAGGCGACCGCTTGCGATAGATTCATATGCGGCAGGCTCTGTAATGGCGCATCGTCACGCCAGCGCCAGCCTTGCGGATTAGCATTGTTTTTCTCAATAGGAAAGCGCTTAGCTAAGGCGTTGAGATCGCGCTGTACGGTACGCAAGCTAATATCAAATCCGGCTAATTTTAGCTGCTCATAAATATGAGTCGTACCGACCCAGCGATTGCGCTGTAGTTGCGATAATACTTGCCATTGCCGCGCAGTGGTAGCGGCACCATGGCGGCTAGCTGCCGAATCAGCCGCAAGATCGCCAGCTGAACTCATAGCATCAGAGTCGCTCAGTGGTTTTTCCATATTCTTTATGGTATCGGTGTCAGTCGCCTTAGTATGTTGCGCAGTCATTGGCTGATAACCTATATAAAGTCAAAACAAAATCAAAATTTGATATCTGAAGATCAAAGCTCTAGTGCAATATCGACTATAGCATCAAATCTGCTTTGCTTGTGTAGAGCAATACGAATTGACGCGCCATAATCAAAGGGTTTTATCATCGCAGAAAACATGACTAGCGTCTAGGGATGATTGCGCATGCTAAACTATCTGATACGCCTTATCGCTCATCGCTAGCTGCCGCGCTCATCGCTATCTACATTATCGTTGCAGGCTAAATCATCGTTTGCTTGGCTTGAGCTGTTATTATCGCGATCACGTTTTTCGCTGAGCTCATCGCGGCGCTTATCTGCCTTTTTTTGGCGTTTGGCTTTGCGCTTTTTTTTGGCCTTTTTATCAGATTTTTTGTCTTCGATCAGCTCATCCGCTGCTTGACTTTCGTCCCATGAGATAAGGCGCCTTAAAATTTTGCCAAATAAAGTCTCTTTATGGTAGCGACCTTTTTTATTAAGGGTATCAATCGGTAGACCGGTCATCAAAGTCAGCGCTTCATTGATAGTGCGCACGCCATAGATATAAAAGCGACCTGCTTCGACCGCTTTAATAATATCGTCACGGAGCATCAGCTGGTTGACATTGGCCATAGGAATGACCACCCCTTGCTCTCCTGTTAGCGCTTGCTCGCGGCAAGCGTCAAAGAAGCCGGCTATCTTGGCGTTAATACCACCAACGGCTTGTACTTCGCCTAATTGATTCATCGAGCCGGTAATCGCTAAGGCTTGATTGATAGGCACGTTGGCAAGTGCTGATAGGAGTGCACAAGCTTCGCTCACAGTAGCACTATCGCCGTCGATATGAGCGTAGCTTTGCTCAAACGCTAAGGAAGCGCTAAAGTTCAGCGCATGATGTTCGCTAAATAGTGCGCGCAGATAGCTGGTCATAATCAGCATGCCTTTTGCATGTAAGCTGCCGCCTAGATCGACATCACGCTCGATATCTAAGATATCTCCTGCGCCGGTGTTAGGCTGAATCACCGCCGTCAATCGCGCAGGCATGCCAAACTCACTATCAGCGTAGCTGACGACCGTTAGCGCATTGACTTGCCCAACGGCTACTCCCTTCGTTTGAATCAGTTGCTGACCGTTTTTTAACTCATCCCAGTACAAGTCGCGCAGGTAGCCTGAGCGTTCATCCATATCGTTAATGGCTTGCTTGACATGCTGAGCGCTAACGATTGTTTCATTAGTTTGATTCGTGCTTTGCTGCGTAGAAGTCTTGGTATCTAAACGCGCATGACGATGGGACTCGTGTAGCAGCTTGATCAAGCTATCACTATGTAAGCTAAGCCGGTTTTGATCTTCTGCTTGTAAGCTCAAATGCTCTAAAAGCGCCGCTTGTGCGTAGCTATCGAACGGATACAGATTGGCATGATCAATAATATCAGCCATCTTCGCGACTAGCGCGAGCTCATGCTCTTGACTGCGAATGACGTCGTCATGAAAGTCTGCGCGCACCTTAAATACCGCATCAAACTCCGGCTCTAGCTCTAACAGCTCGTAATATAGATCCGCTTCACCCAGCAAGATAACTTTGACATCGAGATCGATAGGGGCAGGCGCTAAAGATAAGCTACCGGTCAAGGTGAGCATTTGCTCAAGACTTGAGAGCTTGATCTTGCGCGATTGCAGCGCGCGCTTGAGACCTTGCCAAGCATAAGGATGCTCAAGCAAGTGGCTGGCCTCTAGCAGTAGATAACCGCCATTGGCGCGATGTAGGGCGCCGGCACGTATCATACTGACATCGGTCGTCACTGTACCTAACTGAGTGATTTGCTCCACATGACCGAGTAGGTTTAAGTGAGTCGGTAAGTCTTCAAATATCACCGGCGCGCCGCTATTAGGCTGATGACTGACCATGACGTTGACCGCATATCGACTCGGTGTGGTGGCCAGTAGCGCTGTGACAAACTCTTCATCATCCCCATTGACGATGTGCGGCGCGTGCGCGATCATATCGTTAAGTAGCGCTTGCAGATAATCAAGCACAGATGATTGGTCCGCGAACTGCTCGCGCACTTCAGTGAATAAAGGCTGCAGCGCTCGCTCAGCGATATCGCGATGCAGAGTTTCAATGGTGTCATTGGCTTCATCTTCTAATTGCTCTAAGGCAATGGTTAGCTGATTGAAGCGTTTTTGCATATGGTTTTTATGAGTGAAGTGACCTTTATCGTTATCGGCTTGCGTATTTTTATTGGCTCTGTTTTGCTCAGTAGCGTTATTTTTGGGGGCATCATCAGTACGGTTCTCAGCTACTGATGCCAATTGGCTAGGATGCACAAACATCGCTTTATTGTCCGAGGCGCGAAAACTCAAAGCTAAGTCATATTGTTTGCCTTCAGCGTTTAAGGCCTCGTAAGCATGGCTTTCTTTTTCATGCGCGTCATTTTTTATCGCTTCAATCTGGCTTTGATAGTAGTCGCTACGAAAGCGCTGACTTAAGCGTTTTTTGGCCTGTAGCCATAAGCTATTGACTTGTTGCTGCAACTGCTTAGCTTGTCCTGCTGGCAGATGTAAGGACAAAGGCGTACGCGGATCGGCAAAATTATGCACATAGACCCAATCATTAGGCGTAGGGTTTTGAGCGGCGATTTGCTGCAATAAGCGGCTGATGATGGTACGTTTGCCAAGCCCATTTTCGCCCGCGGCAAAAACATGGTAGCCACTAGCATCGATATCGATTGCCGTCTGCAAAGCTTTGATAGCACGCTGCTGACCAAAGCCGATATCTAAGGGCGGCGCACAGCGAGTATTATTAGGTAAGGGGTGAGCTTGAGTGTAACGCTTCAATTGCTTGGTATCGATCAGGCAGCGCTGTTTGGTTGCAGCGAAGACAGGATGAGAGCCTATTGATGCTTTATCCTCACTCTGATTGGTATGAGTTGAAAGCTTCGATGGTTTGCTAACAGCAGTGGACGGTTTGATCATAGGGTATAGTAGTCATCTAGATAAAAGAAATGTGGTGAAAAAACAATGTTAGGAGTAAAAGTGATAAGTGCTAGGAATAAACGTGATAAGTAGCAAAAGTAACTGTGACTAACATAACTCAATACAAGGTAGATAGTATAAGATGACCAAGATTGACGCAATCTATAACTATTCAAGTGTTGAGGTGCATGATAAAATAATCGGTTCAATTAAATAATGGATAACGTGTTATATGTCAGCTTCTGCCACTTCCTCATCCGCCAGCCTTACTATTGACCCTACTGGATTTGCAAAGCTTGGCCCGCAGTTGCCGCTACTCGCAGATATCTTGGCGCAGTCAACTGAGCAGTTATCTTTAACACTATCCGCGACCCAGCAGCGCCAGTTATTATTGTACTTAGACCAGCTTTTATTGTGGAATAAAGCGTATAATCTAACCGCCATCACTGATCCTGTCGAAGCCCTTATCAAACACGTTATCGATTGTTTGGCTATTATAACGCATTTACCAGCCGGGGATTTGTTAGATATCGGTACGGGTGCAGGCTTGCCGGCAGTGATTATTGCCATTTGTCAGCCTGAACGCCACTGCACCGCGCTCGATAGTAATCAAAAGAAGATCCGTTTTATCAGACAGATCAGTAGTCAGCTTGGTCTGAGTAATGTGCAGCCTATTGCCGCTCGTATTGAAGTGCACGAAGCACAATATCAAGTAGTGACCTCGCGAGCTTTTGCCAGCTTAACCGATTTTGTATCGGTGGCGCAGCCGCGATTAGCCGAGCAAGGCTATCTGTGTGCAATGAAAGGTAAAGCGCCAAGCGCCGATGAATTATCAGCGCTAAAGCCGGCTTGGCAGATAAAAACTATCAAACTAGCTGTGCCTCGGTTGCAGGATAGCCGACATTTAATTGAATTATGCAATAAAAGTGTCTAAGCTGTCGCCACTTTGTGTATGATAAAGCAGTCGTTATCAAGATAAGGCGACATGGTTAATAATAACAGCCTAGAAACAAAAGCTTGGCAATATTTGCTGCAAGCAGCCTTAGTACTAACCCTATGTTAAAATAAAAAGTTTGATATCAATACCAGTAATAGACCTAATAAATTGAGTGAGTGTATGGAAATCATAGCCATTGCGAATCAAAAAGGCGGCGTCGGTAAAACCACGACGGCTGTGAACTTGACCGCAAGCTTAGCCGATAAGCGTCAGCATGTTTTGCTGATTGACTTAGATCCGCAGGGCAATGCCACTACCGGCACCGGTCTGCATAAAAACGAGCTTGAACTAACCATAGCCGATGTGCTGCTTGATGGTGTGTCGTTACAAGAAGCGATTGTTAAAAGCCCAGCCGGATTCGATGTCATCGCGGCAAACCGTGAGCTGGCTGGTATGGATATTACCCTGATGGGTCAGACCAATAGCCATGAGCTGCTAAAATCAGCACTGAGCGACTTAGTGGCAGAGCAAGCGAATCAGCAAAGCCAGCCCTACGATTATATTATTCTGGACTGCGCGCCAAGCCTGAATCTTTTGACGGTGAATGCGTTGGTGGCGACAGACGGAGTGATTATCCCGATGCAGTGCGAGTACTATGCGCTAGAAGGGTTAGCCGATTTATCACAGACCATAGAGCGCTTAACTGAGCTCAACCCTAAGCTGCATATTCGCGGCGTCGTGCGTACCTTATTTGACGCGCGTAATACCTTAGCCAATGACGTGTCGCAAGAGCTAGATGCGCATTTTGGTGATATTATGTATCGCACCCATATTCCTAGAAACGTGCGTTTGGCAGAAGCACCTGCGCATGGCATACCGGTATTGGCTTATGAGCGTTGGTCAAAGGGCGCTAGAGCGTATCAAAAGCTTGCGGACGAAGTCATCGAGCAAAGCGGTTAGGGTGACAGAGCTGTTAGCGACAAATAGTCGTTAGTGATAAAAAGTTAAAACATTAGGGCGTGTTGAACATTCGACCTTGGCACTGACAGAGACTATTTTTTAGGCGATTTGCAGATAAAAATAGTAAGTTTAGTCGTTCTAAGCGTCTATTTTTATCAATAAAGTGGCAAAAAATAGTCCTGTCCCTGTTGTTGTAGTTAGGGCTGATGCTAAAATCGCCCTAGTCGTTGCGACTGTTTAAATAAAATCAGCTAGCCAATGCAATAAGCATTACCTGCAATTTTAACGACGACTAGAACACAGCTTTGATTAACTAGTAGCGATCAGCAGTGCGCATTTGTGAATGTTCAACACGCCCTAGCATTAATCAGTATTTTTATAAGTGATGGCAGTGTCAAAGAGTCAGTCAATGTCTTCATTATTATCATTTGGTTTTTATTGTAGCGTTAGAGGATAAGGAATCATGGCGAAAAAACGAGGATTGGCTGCCAATCGAGGTTTAGATGCCTTATTAGGGTCAATAAAAAAAGAAAAACAAATTACCGCCTCAGCCTTGCAGGATGACATGGCAGCGCGCGCTGCTAATGCTGAGAACGATGACGCCAATGATAACACGGCTCGTAAGGGTAAGAGTGCTACCACTCCTACAAGCGTTAATGTGACAAGCAGTAAAGCGGCAGCGCCAAAATCGATAGCTGCCAATCAAGATGCCGTTGTTGATACTGATGCTAATAATGATATTGAGCCAGCGCCAGCTAAGCGATCAGCGCGTACTACTCGTAACCCTGTTAAGACGCGCAATAATAAACCTCGTAGCAATGAGCAAGATAATACAGCGACTGAGGATCAAATCAGCTTAGTACAAATAGATGTGGGTCGTCTGCAGGCGGGTAAGTACCAACCGCGCCGCGATATGAGTGAGACGGCGCTCGCAGAACTGGCGGCTTCTATCGAGCAGCACGGCGTCATGCAGCCTATTGTGATAAGACCGCTACTCGCCAATGAAGATAAAAGTACGGATGAGGTCACGCACGAGATCATCGCCGGTGAGCGTCGTTGGCGCGCTGCAAAAATGGCGAATAAAACAGTGATACCAGCGATAGAGCGTGCCTTGTCCGATGAGCTTGCTATAGCGCTAGCTTTGATCGAAAATATTCAACGCGAAGATTTATCTGTTATCGAACAGGCAGCAGCGCTACAACGCTTTCATACTGAGTTTGGTATGAGTCACGCTATGATTGCTGAGGTAGTAGGGAAGGCGCGTACCACAGTATCCAACTTACTACGGCTCAATCAGCTTCATGATACGGTCAAAGACCACCTTTCAAATGGCGCGCTTGATATGGGTCATGCTCGTACGCTTTTGGCTTTATCCTCCAAGCAGCAGCCCATCATCGCCCAAAAAATCATCGATGGGAATATGACGGTGCGCGAGGCTGAAAAGCTGGTGAAGTCTATCTTGCAGCCTACCAAAAAAGCGCAGGATAAAAACGCCGCACAAACTCACGATGTCGAGCGCCTGACCCAGCGTTTGACAGACGCGCTAGGGGCGCAGGTTAAGCTCAAACACAAAAAAGGCGGTCAAGGTAGCGTTGAGATATTCTTCCACAACCAAGACGAGCTATCCGCTCTCATCAAACATCTAAACGTGCAAAGCTAGCCTGTATTGCTGTTATTGATACAGAAACTGGTTAATAAATAAAGCATATTAAAAAATCTCAAAAAAGAGAAGCCTTATGTGGGAGTTGGTAAAAGCAGGCGGTTGGTTAATGATGCCCATTGTCATCTGTTCAGTTGTGGCGCTTATTATCATTATCGAACGGAGTAGTACTCTGCAGTTCAATAAAGTGGTACCGATAAAACTGCGTGAGCAGCTGATCAATCGCTTACGCGAGAACGGAACTATTGGCCGCACTCAGCTGGTCAATGTCAAAGAAAAAACTCCTTTAGGCGATATTCTGGCGACCGGTTTGCTCTATCGCCAGTATGGGCTTGACTCTATGACAATGCATATGCAAAACCGGGCGAGCGTGCAAATTCATCAATTGGAAAAGAATATCAATATGCTCGGTACAATAGGGGCTATAGCGCCGCTATTAGGCTTGTTAGGAACCGTACTGGGTATTATTTCATCGTTTTTAGCCATTACCGATGGCGCTATGCAAGATCCGACTTTGCTGGCCGCTGGCGTCTCGCAAGCGCTGATTACTACTGCTGCTGGGATGATTGTCGCTATACCGGCGCTGGTTGCCTACCGCTACTTTCAGCGGCGTATCGTTGATATTAACGCTCATTTTGAGACTGAAGCGGGGCTGATGATTCAAGAGCTTTATGATTATAAGCTGCTAAATGTCGCTCATAATTCAGCCTATGATCCAGCTCTGTTAGCAGGCGATAAAGCTGGTGTAGAGCGCTCAAATACTCAGCACAGCCATGATCATTCTTTAAACAAATCTTTTAGCTTAGAGTCTTAGTTAAAGATTGGCTCAAATACTGAAATATTGACACTACTTAGCACTATCAAAGAGATTGCTATGCGTTTTAGAAAGCCTACTGTCGAGCCGCTTGAGATCAATCTGACGCCAATGATTGATTGCTTGCTGTTTTTGATTATATTTTTATTGCTTGCAACCTCGTTTAATCACTTCAGCCGCCTCAATATTATCCTGCCTGAAGCAGAGGGCGTTGATGTTGTGGAGCAGCAAGAGAGTATCGAGGTGGCGGTACAAGAAGACGGTAGTTATCTGGTCAATGGTATAGCACTTGCCAGCAGTAATGCCGCAGAATTGACCAGTTTACTTCAGCAAGAGGCAGGAAGTAATCGTCAGCTGCTGTTCGTGATTGCCGCTGATGCAAATGCCACTCATCAATCCGTAGTACAAGTGATGGATGTCGCTGGCAAACTGGGATTTTTAAATATTAATATCAGTACTGTCGTGCCGCTAGGTCAGCCGCTGCCGCCCTAATTACGCGCAAAACGACAGAAAAACCAGCATTATCATTGAGTCATTAAACCATTGATAATACGTTTGTTCATCTGCCATACCCTATATCCACCGTCTTTTGCAGACATAGCTATCTTCTCCCTCATGATGGTATACTTTGTCGCAGTTTTCAGCCGCTCTGGTAAGAGTAATTCCTTTTGTTTTAACTTGGGGCTTTTATGAGCCAATCTCGCCTATCACATACTCATAATAATAAGGCTAAAGCTCAGCCTGAGCGAGTAGCACCGCCCAAACATAAGACCTTACTGCGCTTGCTACGTTATTTAAAGCCATATTGGTGGGCACTATTACTGACTGTGCTTGGCTTTGCGATTAATGCGGCTACTGAGATTTGGATTGCTAAGCTGCTGCAGTACATTACTGACGCAATTAATCAAAACGATCAAGCCAAACAAAACCTATTTCCTTTGTTGATTATTGGTTTATTTTTCGTGCGCGGCGTTGGGAGCTTCTTAGGGAACTACTATTCAGCGCTAGTGTCCAGAAACTTAGTCTATGAGCTGCGAGTAGAGGTCTTTAACAAGCTTTTACGGCTACCAAGCTCGTTTTATTTGGCCAATCCTGCCGGTACCATCTCCTCAAAGCTTATCTTCGATGTCGAGCAGGTCACTGCTGCCAGTACCGACTCTATGAAGACAGTGTTACGCGATGGTCTAACGGTTGTGGCTTTGATAGGCTTTTTACTCTACAGTAACTGGCGATTGACCCTGATTTTGTTTTTGGTTCTGCCGCCTATCTTATGGCTGATCCGCATCGCCTCTAAGCGTTACCTTAAGCTCTCAAAGGGTATTCAGCAAACGATGGGCGATGTCAGTCATATCACCAATGAGGTCATTGGCGGCTATCAAGTGGTCAAAAACTATGGTGGTCAGGCTTATGAGTCGAAGCGCTTTGATAAGACGTCTAAGAAAAACCTACGTCAAGGCATGAAAGTTGTTGTGACCAATAGTATTAATACTCCAGCGGTGCAGCTACTGATGGCGATGGCGATGTCGGTGGTGGTGTGGTTGGCGCTGCGTCCGCAAGTCATCAATAACATCTCGGCAGGGGAGTTTATCTCTTATATTGCCGCCGCTGGACTACTGAGTAAACCGGTACGCTCATTGACAGACGTCAATCAAAAATTGCAAAAGGGCATCGCAGCGGGTGAGTCGATATTTGCGCTGATCGATGAGCCTGAGGAGCAAGATACCGGCACTTTAAACCCCAAACTCTCAGGCGCTCTACAATTAGATAAAGTCGGCTTAGTTTATCCTGACTCAACGGTAGCTTTACAAGACTTTAGCTTAGATATAAAAGCAGGCGAAACGGTAGCGCTAGTCGGGCGCAGCGGCGCTGGCAAGTCATCATTGGTCAATTTGTTGACGCGGACATTAGCGACGTCTTCAGGTCAGATCACGATGGATGGCATGCCTATTGAAGAGATTACTTTGGAGAGCCTACGCTCGCAGATTGCGATGGTCAATCAGCAAGTGGTGCTGTTTAATACGAGTGTCTTTGAGAATATTGCTTATGGTAGTTTGGCGACCAAAAGCCAAGCTGAGGTTGAGCGCGCGGCAAAAGATGCTTTTGCCCATGAGTTTATTATGAAGATGCCGCAAGGTTATCAAAGCCAAATAGGCGCAGAAGGACTGCAGCTCTCTGGGGGCCAGCGCCAGCGCTTGTCGATTGCGCGTGCGCTATTAAAAGACGCGCCTATTTTGATCTTAGATGAGGCAACGAGTGCCCTTGATAATGAGTCGGAATATTATATCCAGCAAGCGCTCGATAATGTTATGAAAGATCGCACCACCTTAGTTATCGCTCACCGCCTGACCACTATCGAGTCCGCTGATCGCATCGCTGTAATGGATGGCGGGCGTATCGTTGAGATTGGTACGCATGACTCGCTGCTACAACAGCAAGGCTATTACGCGCAGATGTATGAGCGCGATTTTGAGTAGTAAAAGATAAGCGACTGCTATATAGTCAGTTCGAAATAAAGTCGATACGCTTAATATGAACGCGCAACTGGTATTCATTTTTCTTGCATGCTGTGTCTTCGCTGTTTCGATGTTGCGCAAAATTAATTCCAGCTGCACCGCATCGGTTTTAAAGTGATTCAACTATACTTCCCAAATCAGATGGCAACCTAAGAGCATCGTTAGCGCTATGAAACTAGAAACACTAATTACTAAAGCATGGCAGCGAGAAGCGCTTTGGCTTTGGTTGTTACTGCCGTTAAGTGCGCTATACGGACTACTAACTGCTATACGCCGTAGAGCCTATCAGCTAGAGTGGCTGAAAAGCTACCGCGCTCCTGTGCCGGTTATGGTCATCGGTAATATCAGCGTAGGCGGTAGTGGCAAAACGCCATTAATTATCAGCTTAGTGCACTATCTGCAGCAGCGCGGCGTCAAAGTCGGCGTCATCAGTCGCGGCTATGGCGGTGACACTGCGCAAATGCCAACGCTGGTGACTAAAGATAGCCTGCCAAGTGCCGTCGGCGACGAGCCTTGTTTGATCGTTGGTACAACTGGCGTGGCTATGGCGGTCTGCCCGAATCGTAAGCAAGCGATAACCACTTTGCTTGAGGCTCATGGGGATATCCAGCTGATTATCGCTGATGATGGCTTACAACATTATGCTATGCAGCGCGATATTGAATGGATTGTGGTGGACGCTGCACGCGGCTTTGGTAATCGCCAGTTGTTGCCAGTAGGCTATCTACGCGAGCCGCTATCACGGCTTAAAGACAGCACAGTCATTTACCACCAAAAACTTGACGGTCTCATCTTAAGCGATAGCCAGCTAGCGACAGATAAATTAACCATGCATTTACAGCCTAGTTCATTAGAGCAGCTGCTAGCGCACGAATTATCACAGATCGGTACGGAAAGCATCAGTCAGCCTGTAGCACCTGAAGCTGGCAGTACGGTACACGGCGTTAGCGGTATTGGCTATCCGCAGCGGTTTTTTGATACTTTGCGTACACTTGGTTTACAAGTCATTGAGCACCCTTATCCTGACCACTATGACTTTAGCTTAACTGAGCTATGGCAATATACTGAGCATCCTATCGTGGTCACTAGCAAAGATGCGGTGAAGATAAAAGCGTTATGGTTGCAACAGCAACAACACGCTGCGAGTAGCGAAGCAGCTAAGATTGATCAGGACTGGCATGCGCTCGCTGCTAGGCTTTGGGTGTTACCTGTAAGCGCAGAATTATCCGCTGCTTGCTATCAGACGCTAGAGCAGCAACTCAAAGCGTTAGGTATTAACACTGCATCAATAGATACTGCCGCTTACGACTGAGCGCTTAACCCACAGTTTTAGCGCTGTGATTTATTATGGAAATAGCTATGACAACTGTACCTTTTAAGACTCACATCGTCATTCCGGCGCGCTTTAAAAGCACGCGCTTACCGGGGAAGCCGTTATTAGAGATACATGGCAAGCCTATGATCTTATGGGTGGCAGAAAAAGCCCGAGCAGCAGATTTTGCGGACGATATGTGTATCGCAACTGACGATGAGCGCATTGCTAAGCTTTGCATAGAAGCGGGCTTTGAGGTGGTTATGACCCGTCACGATCACGCTTCAGGCACTGATCGTCTTGCAGAGGTCGCTGCTATTAAAGGCTGGAGCAAAGAAGATATTGTCATTAATATGCAAGGCGATGAGCCGTTAGTGCCACCTTTGCTGTTAGAACAAGTCAAAACGCTACTGGTTAAGGATAGCGCTAGCGTCATGGCAACTTTATATGAGCCAATCGAAGACTTCGAGAGCTTTATGCGCCCCTCAGTGGTCAAAGTCGTGAATGCTACCGTCAATCAGCAACAGCGCGCGCTTTATTTCAGCCGCGCGCCTATTCCTTGCGATCGTGACCTAGCTTTAGCGATGGCTTGCGATAATAAAGACGGAGCATCACTAGATATAGACCCTAAACCGCCAAAAGCAGCTTATCGTCATTTGGGTTTATATGCTTATAGAGTCAGTCTGCTAGAGCAGTTCGTGGCGTGGCCACAAACACCGCTTGAAGTGCTTGAGAGCTTAGAGCAATTGCGTATTTTAGAAAACGGTGGTCACATTGCGATTGCTGCTGCCGCGTTACAATTACCGGCGGGAGTAGATACGCAGGACGACTTAGATCGGCTCAACGCTATGAGCATAATTGATTTCCAGCAATACCATAACTCATAGGTTTCTAAAACTAATAGTTAAATAACCTAAGCAAAACGTTTGTGAAAACTCATTTGCAGATGCCGGTTGAGGGTAACAATTAAAGGTAATAAGGAATATGACCGACAGTATTTATTTTGCGCCGTTATTACCTTGGCAGCAGTCGCTATGGGATCAGCTGACTGAGCGCTTACTCATGCCGCCGCATCACTTACCGCATGCATTGCTAGCGGCAGGGATGTCAGGGATGGGTAAACGGGCGTTTGTCTGGCGCTTTGTCGCTTGGCTACTGTGTCACCAGCAAGCCAGTCATCGGCAAGGCGCTTGCGGTCATTGTGAGAGCTGTCAGTGGCTAAGATCAGGGACCCATCCAAGCTTACAAGTATTGCCTTTAGCAAGTTTGCCGCTTGCAGCTGAGCCAGATAATGCTCAAGAAGGCACTAAGTCTAATTCTAAAAAATCGAATAGCAGTAATAAGTCATCCAAAGCCAGTAGTAAGGCGCAAGTCACTATCAAAGTCGATGATATTCGCGCGCTGCAGCCTTTTATTTATCAAGGCGGGCAGGGGGTGCGGATTTGTGTATTGGACTATGCCGAGCAAATGACTATCGCCGCCGCTAATGCGCTATTAAAGACATTGGAGGAGCCGCAAGCGCAAGTCCATCTATTTTTACTAAGTGATACGCCGAGCAAATTACTTCCGACTATCAAGAGCCGAGTACAGCAATTGCCTTTGCAGCATATTGAGCCTTCAGTGTCAGCCGACTATGTACAGCAGGCGCTTGGCAGCACCATCAATCGCGAAGCGGTCAGTATTGATGAGATCCAGCAGCTTCTTCAGCTCGCCAATGGTGCACCTTTAGCTGCGATCGCTTTGGCACAAGCTGATTGGTATAGTAAACGCGCACTATGGCTGACGACTTGGCAGGCTCTGCGTAGCGGCAAGCGGAGCAGCCTAGCGGCAAGCGACTATTGGCAGCAGCAGCTGAACCTTGCCGACTTTATCAAATTAACCGAGCTTATGCTTTTGGATATTCGCCGGATAAATATGGGATTAGCAAGTATTCAAAACGATACTGAACTACCCAAAGCGCTAGCGCAGCACCAGCCAACAGAGATGTCGATGCAGGATATTGTCGATAGCTTGCAACACATTAAAATTTCTCTACAACAAAATGTCCAAGAGAAGTTCGCCTATGATAAGCTCATGCAAGCATTAGCAGAGTTATAACATATTGACCTTAAAAACTGCAGTGAGGCTCATACAACTGCTTTAGCTGTTATAAATATATAGTCAAATCTGCAATAAACCTTATATTCAAAAGCCTAACCTTCAAGGAGCTGATTATGGCGATGCCAGGACGCGGTGGAATTCTTACTTGTCATATCGAAGATATCACCACCTTATATGCCAGTTATTTGTCTTTTGTCGACAACGGCGCTTTATTTGTACCCAGCAACCTCGAGCAGTGTTTAGGCGATGAGGTGTTTGTGGCTTTTACTCTGCCAAACTCAAAAGAGCGTTTGCCAATGAGTGGCAAAGTAGTCTGGATCAATCATAAAGCCAACGCCCACCGCCCAGCAGGATTCGCGGTGCAAATCGGTAAAGATGTCACTGGCCAAAGAATTAAGAACGAAGTAGAGCGGCTGCTTGCCGGCAAGATAGACAGTCAACAAAACACTTATACGATGTAGGTTTTTGCCCTATTCTAAAAGATGTAGATTTTAAAATAGTCTACTATCTCTCAAGACCGTTCAATACTGCTCAATAACGCGATGGCACGTACATATCATCGGGGATAGGCTCGCGGTAGTACTCGTCATCACGCTTACGATCCGGCAGATCTACCTCTTCACGTGGTACTTCGACATAAGGGATTTGCTCTAGTAGATGAGCGATGCAATTAAGCCGCGCGCGCTTTTTATTATTACCCTCAACCACCCACCAAGGCGCTTCTGGGATATGAGTGCGCTCAAACATCGTCTCTTTGGCTTTAGTATAATCTTCCCAGCGTCGACGCGATTGTAAGTCCATCGGTGATAGTTTCCACTGCTTTAGCGGATCATGGATGCGGCTCATAAACCGTGAATGCTGCTCATCATCAGTAATTGAAAACCAGTATTTTACGAGGCGGATACCTGAGCGCACTAGCATACGCTCAAACTCAGGTACCGATTGAAAAAACTCTTCGTACTGCGCATCACTGCAAAACCCCATGACTCGCTCAACACCAGCACGGTTATACCAGCTACGATCAAATAAGACAATCTCGCCCGCCGCTGGCAAGTGTGCTACATAACGCTGAAAATACCACTGTGATTGTTCACGCTCGGTAGGCGCAGGTAGGGCGGCTACTCTACAAACCCTTGGATTCAGCCGCTGAGTGATGCGCTTAATCGCACCGCCTTTACCCGCAGAGTCGCGTCCTTCAAAGATAACGACAATGCGCTCGCCGCGATCGACCACCCAGTCTTGTAGCTTGATAAGCTCGCGCTGCAGGCGCACCAGCTCCTGAAAGTACAGTCGGCGATCCAGCCTTTCTTGTTCGCTCATCTCCCGCCCATCAAAACGAAAATCACGCACATAATCATCTATTTCGTTTTCTAGCTCTTCATCATAGGTATCGATTAAGTCTTGGTGCATTTTTCGACGAAGCTCATCGTCAAGAATGTCTTTTTCAATACGTTCGGCTAGGATGGCCTGTTCCTGATTGTATTGATCTAATTGCTCATGAGTGGTTAGAGATTGAAATTCAGTGGTTGTAAGTGGTTCTGTCATCACCTGTTTGTCAGAGCCAAAAATGATTTGTTTCATTTTTCTTAATAAAACTTTCGTCTTACCCATAAACATTACCTTTGTTTGACGTATCAGCTTTTTTTAATTACTATCTTGGTCGGTTCTATCATAGCAAAGTAAAGACAATAAAAAATGCCCTTTAAATACATTAAAGGGCATTTCTTTTGTCAACAAATATGTATTGATTAGAAGAACAGTTCAGCTTGTCTTCTTAACTTGAGAGGTATTGAGCTTACTTCTCTAAGATACAAGTGACGCCTTGACCACCAGCAGCGCAAATAGAGACAAGCGCACGGCCTGAGCCTTTTTCGTCGAGTAATTTAGCCGCTGTGGCTAAGATACGACCACCAGTTGCAGCAAAAGGATGACCAGCTGCTAGTGATGAACCGTTAACGTTAAGCTTGCTACGATCGATGGAACCTAGTGGCGCATCAAGACCTAAACGCTCTTGGCAGAAAGTCTCATCTTCCCAAGCGGCAAGCGTTGATAGTACTTGTGAGGCAAAAGCTTCATGAATCTCGTAGAAGTCAAAGTCCTGTAGGGTAAGACCTGCACGCTCAAGCATACGCGGTACGGCGTAAGCAGGTGCCATGAGTAAGCCTTCAGTTTCGCCAGACTTACCGATGAAATCTACCGCAGCGGTCTCTTGATGGACGATATAAGCCAATGGCTTTAGACCGCGCTCTTTGGCCCACTCATCGTTGGCTAATAGTACACATGATGCGCCATCGGTGAGCGGCGTTGAGTTCGCAGCGGTCATCGTTGGGTTGGCGTTTTTCTTGCCAAATACTGGCTTGAGCTTAGCGAGTTTTTCTAAAGTGGTGTCTGGGCGTAGGTTGTTATCGCGAGTCAGACCTTTATAAGGAGTGATCAAGTCGTCAAAGAAACCTTCGTCATAGGCACGCGCCAAGTTTTTGTGGCTATTGAATGCCAGCTCGTCTTGATCTTCGCGGCTGATGTTCCATTCAAGAGCAGTGATCGCTTGATGATCGCCCATAGATAAACCAGTACGCGGCTCGCCGTTTTGAGGAGAGTCGATGATGTCTTTTGGATTCAGACCCATTAGCGCTTTTAGACGCTGCTTGTTCGTCTTAGCCGCGCCTAGTTTGATCAAGACCTTACGTAGGCCATCACCGACTGCGATAGGCGCATCAGATGTGGTATCAACACCGCCAGTGATAGCTGAGTCGATAAGACCTAATGCGATTTTGTTCGCTGAAGCAAAGGTCGCTTGCAGACCAGTATTACAAGCTTGAGCGATATCATAAGTTGGCGTATGCGGGTTTAGTGCAGTATTCAGCGCCGCCTCACGAGTCAAGTTTAAGTCGCGGCTAAGCTTAAGTACCGCGCCGGCAACCACTTCGCCTATTTGCTCGTCTTGTAAGTTATAACGCTCGACTAGACCATTTAAGGCTGCGGTAAGCATGTCAATATTACTGGCATCGGCATAGGGACCATTTGAGCGTGCAAATGGAATACGGTTACCCCCTAAGATTGCAACGCGCTGCTGACCTGTGCTTGACGCTGCGCTTTTCTTTTTAGGCGTAGTGCGAGGTTTTTTGCTGGCGGCTTTTGTTTCGTCTTTTTTATCTGTCATAGCATCTTTCTCGGTAGTGTTGTTTTTAGTCGTGGTGCTTGTCTTAGTGCTGGCATTAGTGCTTTTGCTAGCAGTTGTGCGCTTGCTGGCTGGTTTTTCGTCAGCGCTGTTTTTACTAGAGCTATTCTTATCAGTGCTGTCTGTTTTGGCTTTATCAGCGCTATCCGTTTTTTCTTTGTCAGTGGTGGTAGACTCAGGAGCTGCACCAAGAGTAGCCAGCTCTTCCTCTTTAGCCGCTTTTTTATCGCTCGCTCTGTCTTCCGTGATCTTTGCTTTTTTATCCGCTTCAGCGCTATTCGCTTGCTCGGTAACCCGATTGCCATCGGCATCAAGAATATCGGTATGCTGCTTTAGGTCAGCGATAGAGTCATACTGCGCGTCGTTGTCTGTAGATGGTGCCGCACTTTGGCTGCTAGTCGTCGTTTTTTTGGCGCTATCATCGTCACCTTTGACGACTGTCGTTCCAACAATAGGGCTGTCTTTTTTGTTACTCATAAAAGTATCCTTAAAGTAGTAGTGAATGTTAGGGTATAAAAGTATTCGTCAATAAAATTAGTCAATACATAATATGATAGCTGCTAATCACAATAATTTTAATAACCTTCTTGTAGGGCTTTAGCAAATATTTACAAGGTAAAGCAACAAGAGTGCAAAAAGTAACCTGCAAAGATTAGACTGAGCAGTATCGACTAGGCTGAATACTGAGTGGCTCATTCAATAATATATTGTTATCATTGACAGTGTAGATCATAACTTATAGTAAGTACCGATCAGATTTTAACATAAGCGGATTTTTTTTAAATGATTATAGAGTAACTGTGCTGTCTACGTTTGTGCTTGCGGCACTCTATTGACTTTTATCTGGTTTGCAGATGGGGCTGGTAATTCGTTACTATAGACGCTTTAGACGCTTTGGTAAGGCGAGTTAAAAGCGGTTTAAGACGGTTATTAATAAATAGGGTTACGGTCGACAAGCGCTAACGTTAGCGATGACAAATTGGTTAAACTCTATAGTAGGCTTATTGTGGCCAAAAGCTGTATAGCCGGAATTACTAAACACTTATAATCATCGCCCAAGTGAGTCTTTATAATAGGTATTATTTTTTAGACTCTATTTTTATCTTTATATACAGGAGTATTTTATGTCAGACCGTTATGGTGATTTTGTACAATCTTCAATTGGTAAAAAAGTAGCCAAAAACTTAGGGTTGCCGCAGCCGGTAAGTCTAGATCGTTTTGAGAGCGGTCAACGTTTGGTACGTGGTAGCGTCTTAGTTGGCCGTGCCGAAGGCGATGACATGAGTGTCAGTAACTCAGTTGCGCGTATCTTATCTGACTTGCATGCTGAGGTTTATGTCAATAGCCGTGATGACGCCAAAGATGCGTTGATAGAGGCAGGTATCGAAGCCAAAGCCAATACAGGCAGCAAAGATAAGTTTAAAGTCTTACTATTTGATGCAAGTAACATCAGTAACGCCGATCAGCTCAAGCAAGTGTATGAGTTTTTTCATCAAGTCGCGCGTAGCGTTGAAAAGTCTGGCCGCGTGGTCATCATTGGTCGCCCGCCTGAAGATATCGACGATGTGCAAACTGCACTTGCTCAGCGCTCGCTTGAGGGCTTTGTGAAGTCAGTGGGTAAAGAGTTCAAACGCGGTATCACCGCACAGCTCATTTATGTGGCTAAAGGTAGTGAGAAGAATCTAGATTCAGCGCTGCGCTTCTTTACCTCAGCTCGCTCCGCTTATGTTTCAGGTCAAGTTGTCCGTGTTGGCGCAGGTAACACCATCGATATCGATTGGTCACAGCCTCTTGCGGGCAAAACGATGCTCGTCACTGGCGCAAGTCGCGGTATTGGCGAAGCTATCGCACGGGTATTAGCTCGCGAAGGCGCGCATGTGATTTGTTTAGATGTGCCGCAGCAACAAGCGGACCTACAAAATGTCGCTAGTGAAATCAGCGGCTCGACCTTGACTGTAGATATCACCAGCGCCGATGCAGGCGAACAGATCGCTGATGCTGCGCAAAAGCGCGGTGGCCTTGACGCTATTATCCATAATGCTGGCGTGACGCGTGATAAGACGCTTGCCAATATGGATGAGAAAAAATGGGATATGGTTATCGATATCAACCTAAATAGCGTAGCTGAGCTCAATAAGTACTTACTTGAAAAACAAGTGCTAAAAGACGATGCGCGTATCGTCTGCGTCTCTTCAATCTCAGGTATCGCCGGTAACTTAGGTCAGACCAACTATGCGACTTCAAAAGCAGGTGTTATCGGTTTAGTCGATGCAACTGCCAGACAATTGGCTAATGAAGGCAAAGGCATGACCATCAATGCGGTTGCCCCAGGCTTTATTGAAACACAAATGACAGAAGCTATCCCGTTCGCTATTCGTGAAGCAGGTCGCCGTATGAACTCTATGAGCCAAGGCGGATTACCTGTCGATGTGGCAGAAACCATCGCTTGGCTGGCGTCTCCTGCCTCTGGCGGCTTGAACGGTAATACGGTACGCGTCTGTGGTCAAAGCATGTTAGGCGCTTAATATACAGATTTTATGCAAGCTACTGATTTTATTAAGATAGTTTAAGTCAGCTCACATATACTTACGAAAAAAATACTAATAATTGTTAAGAAAGCTGCCCGAGGGTGGCTTTTTTATGATAAAAACACAGGAATAGATAGCTATAAGACTTAAACCGTCAGCTCATTCGTTTTATTAAAAGTTTGCTAAGCCCTACCTAGGATAGATTTATGTCAGATACCCATTATGATGCCCTGCCAAAAGCGCATACCACATATGCCAATATCATCAAAAGCTTACTGCCAATCGGTGATAACACTAAAGTCAGTAAGGATGCATTGCCATCAGCTACTTATACTGTAGACGATTTACATATTGATCAAAGCAACTTGGATGATTATCGTAAAATTTGCGGCTTTAGTGACAACGGCAAGGTGCCGATTACTTATTTTGCGGTGCTATCACAGACCCTGCAGATGAATATGATGGTCAAAGAGCCATTCCCATTTCCGATGCTAGGGTTAGTACACGTTGACAACGTAGTGACTCAGCATCGTCCTATTGGTGAGCGTGAGACGGTGACCTTGTCAGTGAGTTTTGCTAATCTGCGTGATCATGCGCAAGGTCAGCAGTTTGATTTTGTGACGACGGTAAAATCGCAAGAAGACATCATTTGGGAGGGTACGTCTACTTATCTGGCTCGCGGTAAAAAACCTAAAGCCAATAGCACTGAGAGAAGTAAACCGCGCCCAGTGACCGTCAAGCCTATGGTTAATGAAAAAGGGGTGCATAAAGTATTTGAGGTGCCAGAGGATATCGGCCGCCGTTATGCTTTTATCTCAGGTGATTTTAATTTGATTCATCTGCATCCTTTATCAGCAAAAGCATTTGGTTTTCCAAAAGCTATCGCGCATGGCATGTGGTCAAAAGCAAAGTGCTTAGCGCTGATGAATGATCTGCCGGATGCTTATAGCGCTGAGGTGTCTTTTAAGTTGCCTATCTTCTTGCCTTCAGAAGTAGAGCTCATCGCTGAACCTGTCGATCAACTTGAAAGTAGCGATGATCGTTGTAATTTTGGCCTATATAGTGCCAAAAATGACAAGCCGCACTTAGCTGGCGTCGTCAAGTTAATAGAAGACTCGCAGTAATAAACAGCACCGTTTTATTTATATTGAAGTAACTCACATTTGAGTAAGTAACGCTGATAGATATTCGCTATCAGCGTTAAACTGCTTTAATTTCGGCACTAAATACGCTCAGTATTTTATGGGGTTACCGCACTAAACATACAACTGTTTAGCGCCAAGACAGCTAACTCAGCCATTCTTAATTATTCACTTACTACGTATCTTCTTTTATCATTATGAGCCAAAATACAACTCAATCGACACCATCACAAGATGCAGATACTCGCTACGACTCTGATAATGGTGTCGTCCTCACCGAGGCGCTGTCGCCTTATTTTCGACCTGCTGAGCAGACTATCGTGTGCGGAGCGCTTGATGAACAAAAAGTGAGCGCTCTTGCGCAGGCAGGCGTGGAGCTTGTCATCAACTTACAAGCCAATGAAGAGCTGGCCTTCGATGAGGCCAAAGCCGTTCAACAAGCTGGCATGGCTTACGAGCATTTGCCTATCGCTAGCGCCGCTGATCTCAAGCAGCTCAACATCTTAGCCTTTGATAATATTTTGCGTCAACATCACGGCAAAAAAACCGTCATGCACTGCGGCTCCGGCAGCAGAGTAGGCGCAGCTGTTGCCCTACGTGCAGGCTGGTTACGTGGCCGGAAGATGGATACTGCTATGGATCGTGGTCATAGCCATGGACTCACTGAGAAGCTTGAGCAAGAAACTTATAATCGGCTACTAGTACCGCGTTAAGCGATAAAAGGTTGCTAGCAGGCACATAGACGTTATAAATAAACAGGCGACCTATATTATATAAGTCGCCTGTTTATTTATAACTAAGTACTTTTATTAGCATAATTTTAAGGAAGAAATAACGATGAGCAAGAGTGTCAATAACGAGCTGCAACAAAAACTGCAACGCTTACTCAATGATTTGCAGCTAGAGGACGCGCCAGCAGGTGGCTCGGTAGTGGTTTATCAGGCAGGCGAGTTCGTAGCTGCTGCTAGCATAGGCCAAGCACAAAGCAATGAACAAAGCAATGATAAGTGGCAAGCAGATACTTTAGCGCTTAATTTTTCTACGGGTAAAGGCGTACTGGCGACGCTAGCACACGTTTTGGTCTCTGAGGGTATGCTGGCTTATGACGAGCCGATTGCCAGCTATTGGCCTGAGTTTGCGGCTAATGGGAAAGCAAAGATTACGCTACGCAAGCTGATGTCGCATCAAGCCAGTTTGTTCGCCATTAGTGCTATCGATGTGGATAACGCGACTTTATTAGACTGGCCGAGAATGCTTGAAGAAGTGGCGGCGATGCCGATCAATGAGATTGATGCTGCTGATCATTTTGTTAGTGCCTATAGCGCGCTGGTATATGGATGGATACTAGGCGGCTTGATAGAAAAAGCGACTGATATGACGCTAGCTGCCGCGCTAGGCAAGTATCTGACTGAGCCTTTAGGCATCGTGGGCAGCTGCTATTTTGGCGTGCCTGCAGATCAAGTCGATAAGGTCGCTAAATTAGCAAAAGACTTTATCAATACTGCGTCAGAAAATCGGTCACTGCCAACAAGACGCCATAAGCCAGTACTAAAAGCGGAGTCGGAGCAGACGTTAGCGGCTTATAGGCAGCTGCCAAGCTATGAGTGTTGGCAACAACTGGCTGACGAGAAAAAGTCTATATCACCAGCTGATAAAAAACAGCACGTTACGTCATTGACCGCTACGAAAATCAACCGTCTATACTTCGATCATAGCGCTATTAATGCCAGCAATTACCGCGCCGCACTAGTGCCAGCAAGTAAGCAACCTATCGATTACTATGACGCACAAACGCTGCAAGCGGTTATACCTGCAGCCAATGGTGTCGCTTCAGCGCAAGCTCTCGCCACTATCTACGGGATGCTCGCTAATGGCGGCGTATGGCAAGGTAAAACTTTGATAGATGCAGAGACGTTTGCACAGCTGTCTCAGCCGCAAGTGATAGGGATGGATGCAGTGATGCCTGCTTCGATGAATTGGCGCTTGGGTTATCATAAGCTCTTTAGTATATGTCAAAGTAGCGATGATAGCGTGACTCCAAGCACTGAGCAAGGGTTTGGTCATATGGGTTATAACGGTTCAGTGGCTTGGTGCGAGCCGTCGCGGCAGTTGTCTTTTGCTTTTATTCATAACTTCGATGTCACAATGCTAAATGATATTCGTCAATTTGCGCTGACCGAAGCAGTGATAAAGATGATTGATACGCAGGATTAAGCACACAGTCTTTACCGGCGTGATTTATCTGGTGTCATATTCAATAGTGACGGCGCGCTTAGCCCATGAATGAAGATAGAGATCAAGATGACAATGATGCAAACTATCCAAAGCTTAGTGGCATCAGCTTCGCTAAATAGATCTTTATTAAGCGCATAGGATAGATAGTACAGTGTACCAATACCGCGAATACCAAGTGCAGAGATGGCATACTTTTCGGTATGATGCATATTCAGCCCAGTGAGTCCTATAACGCCGCCGATGGGACGTATGAGAAACAAGAAGGCCAAGCTGACAAGGTACACCGACCACGTCAGCTCAATGTCAGAATGTAGCCATTGACCAATAAGCATACCAAAAGCTACCAAGATCACTGACATCAGCAGGCCCTCAGATTGCTCTGCAAAGTCGTGTAGCTTTTGATGGTATGAGTGTTCATGTTCTGAGCGGCGAAAAGCAAAGGCGGCGATAAATACCGCGATAAAACCATAACTATGCACGTATTCTGCTACCCCATAAGACAGCAAGGTTAACGCAATAACAGTGTAGCCCTGCGAGATATTGGTCTCATCAGAAGACTTCGAAAAAACAACTTTTGCTAAGAGTTTACCCACTAAGATACCGACGACAACGCCGGCTAATATCTTCCATAGTACCTCATAAGTAAACCACGACCACAACAGATCCCCAGTAATGCGCTGACCATCATTGTAGGCCTCAGCAATATTAATCGCTAAATAAACAAAGGGAAAAGCAAGACCATCATTGAGACCAGCCTCTGAAGTCAAAGTGAAGCGCGGGGTATCCTCACCGCCGCTATTTGGTGGCCCTACTTGAATACTAGACGCTAACACCGGGTCCGTTGGAGCGAGCACTGCGCCTAATAATATCGCTGCGCCTATAGTCAGTCCAAACGTGTAATAGCCGAGTACTGCCATAGCAAAAATACAGATCGGCATAGTGACCAGTAATAAGCGCAGCGTAGGACGCCATAAGTCCCAAGCCAGCTCAGTGTCTATCTTGATACCTGCGCCAACTAAAGACACCAATACCACAATCTCAGTCACCTTTTCGATGAGGAGGCCATTGTCTAAAGGGTTCAAAAAAGATAACGTCAGCCAAAAATAGCCAACGATCATCCCAAAGCCGACTTGCAGCATAGGCAACGAGATAGGGACGCGTTTGGAGATAATAGGAAAGATAGCCCCTAGTAAAAACGCGACGCCGCCTATCAACAGAATATAGTTATAATTTTCGATCATAAAAGTTGCGTATGCCTATAAGTTAGTATTCGCCAGTATCTAAATGGCCTGAATCGTTACTTATCATGTAGAAAAAGGCTAAACATTTCCGCAAAAAAACGTTATCACTTTAAAAAATACGTTGGTTTTTGGTAATAGCGCGTAGAGCAAACAGCGGCTACTGATAATAAGCCAGCTTATATAGACAACAAAAAAGCCAGCACTTAGGCTGACTTTTGAGGCGATAGCGTATTTATAAGTAAGCGATTAGCGCTCCACTTGACTGACATCACGTACCGCGCCAGTATCAGCGCTCGTCGTCATCGCCGCATAAGCACGTAGAGCAGGGGAGACGTGACGGGCACGATCAACGGGCTTCCATGCGTCGCGGCCGCGTGCTTCCATCTCTTCGCGGCGCGCTGCTAAATCCGCATCGCTCACGTCCATATTGATAGTACGGTTGGGGATATCAATGTGAATCGTATCGCCCTCGACCACTAAGCCAATAGCGCCGCCCTCAGCGGCTTCTGGGCTGGCGTGGCCGATAGATAATCCTGACGTACCGCCAGAGAAGCGGCCATCGGTGAGTAAAGCGCACTCTTTACCTAAGCCTTTAGACTTCAAATAAGTGGTTGGATAGAGCATCTCTTGCATGCCAGGACCGCCTTTAGGCCCTTCATAACGAATAATAACCACGTCACCTGCTACGATCTCATCGGATAATACCGCCTCGACAGCCGCATCTTGCGACTCAAACAGACGCGCGCGACCGGTGAACACTAAGATACTCTCATCGACGCCTGCGGTTTTGACCACGCAGCCTCGCTCGGCGATATTGCCGTAGAGTACAGCAAGACCGCCATCTTCTGAGTAAGCATGCTTAGCACTGCGGATACAGCCTGACTCGCGGTTGACATCGAGGTTAGGCCATTCTTTATCTTGCGAAAACGCTTCTGTCGTACGCACGCCGCCAGGAGCTGCTATATAACGCGCCCGCGCTTCAGTATTATCAGGATTCATGATATCCCATTTATCAAGAGCTGCGCGCATTGATGGGCTATGAATGGTAGGCACCTCTGTGCTCAATAAGCCCGCTCTATCTAACTCTGCTAGCAGTGCCATAACCCCGCCTGCGCGGTGTACATCTTCCATGTGGTACTTTTGCGTGGCAGGCGCGACTTTTGATAGGCAAGGCACACGGCGGCTGAGTCTATCGATATCAGCCATCTTAAAGTCAATCTCTGCTTCATTTGCCGCAGCGAGCAGATGCAAGATAGTGTTGGTTGAGCCGCCCATTGCGATATCGAGGCTCATAGCGTTTTCAAACGCCGCTTTGCTAGCGATAGAGCGCGGTAGTACCGAATCATCATCTTGCTCATAACGGCGTTTCGCCAAATCGACGATAGTACGACCCGCTTCTAAAAATAGCTCACGGCGTAGCGCATGTGTGGCAAGCAGCGAGCCATTACCCGGCAGCGATAGACCTAGCGCTTCGGTCAGACAGTTCATGGAGTTTGCGGTGAACATCCCTGAGCACGAGCCACAAGTTGGACAAGCAGAGACTTCGATCTCTCGTACATCTTCATCGCTGATGGTATCGTCAGCGGCGTCCATCATTGCGTCGACTAGATCTAATTTGCGAATAGCGCTACCTTGCGAGTCTTCATTATTATGGCTTTTGCCGACGGTACTAGCGACGACTTTACCCGCTTCCATTGGGCCGCCTGAAACGAAGACTACAGGAATATTGAGACGCATCGCTGCCATCAGCATACCGGGGGTGATTTTGTCACAGTTAGAGATACAGACCAACGCATCAGCGCAGTGAGCGTTGACCATATACTCCACAGAGTCCGCTATCAAATCACGGCTCGGCAACGAGTAGAGCATACCGCTGTGACCCATCGCAATACCGTCATCCACCGCGATAGTATTGAACTCTTTTGCCACGCCGCCTGCGCGCTCGATCTCACGTGCGACCAATTGGCCAAGATCTTTTAGATGGACATGACCGGGTACGAACTGCGTAAAAGAATTGGCAATAGCGATGATAGGCTTACCAAAGTCGCCATCCGTCATCCCCGTTGCGCGCCATAACGCTCGTGCGCCTGCCATATTGCGGCCACCAGTAGAGGTTTTTGAGCGATAATCCATGTGTTATTCCTTACTAATCTAATAAAGGGTACGTTTGTTTTTTGATGCCATCGTTAGAATGTAACAGTGATAATTTGTATTGATATCAATAGTAGACTGCCAGATAGCGCGCGGCACATAATCAGTGGCTAACGCTACTCAATGCGTTCTAGTATAGCCGCCTCAAACCAAGGCAGCTTAGGTTTGTGCTCTTCAAGTTTTGAGAGGATGCTTAGAGCGTGGGTAGCGGGTAACAGTTGGTAGTCATTGCCCGCAGCAATCGTCAGCACCCAATCATCGACACTGCTATCTTTATCGATACTATACTCATCGATGCTGATTAAAGCTTGTTTGTCGTTTTTGTAGAGCACATCAACGCGGCCAAAAAACTGCCAATCTTTAAAGGCAGCAATCACCGCATCAGCTTTGTTTTGGGTGTAAATTTGCTCAGTCGTCTTGGCCGTATTGGTCCAATGTAGCCGTACTGCTAATTGCAGCGCTTCACTAAAGACTACTAACGAGCCGATCACTTTGACATGCCAAGGCGTCGCTATCAAATCGGCGCTGATGCCCAAAGCTGCTGCCGCTTCTTTAGCACTCATCAGAGTATTAAACTGTGCCAGCAGCTTTGGCGTCAAAGGATGGGCCTGTTTAATAGCATCATCAAGGCTATCATAGTGATATAAGAATTGCAGCGGCAACTCCTGACTAACGGTTTTTTCGCTGATTTTGCAGTTATGAATGCGCCAACTAATAGCAGTATCCGTGAGCGCTTGTGCCAAAATAATCGCATTAGGGTCAATGACGTTTGCTTGCTTTTGTGACGAACCATCTTCAGCCTTAGCAGTAGATGTCATGTTATCTGATGACGCTAAGTTTGAGGAGTTTAAGGGAGTATTTTGATCAGTAGTCATATTCGTCGCTGATTGAGTCGGCAAGGCAGTTAAATCCATAACAGTTGTGTTATCAGAGTAGAGGTTTAATATAACATTGATAGCTAGAAAACGTTAATAAATTAGTGGAGTGACAGGGCAAAAGATCGGTTATAACTCTTTACTCTATCTAAAAAGCTGTCAGTCATTATTTATGCTCTCTTGCTATTTCGCTCACTATATTGCAGACTTCTTTTGTATTTGGATCGACGTTTTCAAAATATTTAGAACTAAAAATTACTATTAAGGATATAGACTATGAGTCAAAACAATCAACCTAGCCGCTACGATGACAATAACATCTTTGCAAAAATGCTAAAGGGTGAGATTCCATATCATAAGGTGTATGAAGATGATAAAACCCTTGCCTTTATGGATATCATGCCACAGGCCAAAGGTCATGTACTGGTCATTCCCAAACAAAAAGCAATCGATTTGGCTGATTTGGAGCCAGAATATGCGGCAGCGGTACTGATGACTGCCAAAAAAGTCATGCAAGCGCAGCGTCAAGTGTTTGAGCGCGAAGGTATCATCCAAATGCAGCTAAATGGTTCGCAAGCTGGGCAGACAGTGTTTCATTATCATATACATCTGCTACCTAGTAGTATTCATGAGTTAGGTCGTCATGCGGTGACACAAGCTGACAGCGATGAGCTTGCTACTATTGCAAAACAACTGGCTGAAGCTATAGATAATCAATAGTTTAAAGTACTGATAAGTACTAAACCAATAAGTACGAAAAGGTTATAACCTTAAACAATTTGATGCATTCAATAGGATGGCGAGCATTTCATCGTTGCAATATGGCATATCGAAAATCGCTCATTTCTCGATAAGGGCAGCTGTATAGTTGCCCTTTTTTTACCGTCTTCTTTTTACAGCCTTTTGGTCGGCTATTTATGACTCAGAAGTTTGTTAAAACTTACCTATATTTTTGGATTAATGCCGAGCTATGTTTTACATTGGGTTCAGCTTTATTTATGCTTATAAACGTTTTTGCGCCTAAAAAAGAGTCATAATACTATGAAAAATGAGAATCTGCGTTCTACGATTTTGATGCCGGTCTTTATACCGACAGCCATCGTAATGATACTGCTTGTCATTGGAGCTTCGGTGAATCCGCAACTGGCAAGCGGTCTATTTGAGCAAGTGCTTGTCTTTACTACAGAGGGTTTCGGCTGGTTTTACATGCTTGCCACGGCGCTGTTCTTGATATTTATTGTAGCTTTGGCTTTTTCTCCTTATGGCAGTATCAAGCTTGGCCCGGATCACGGCGACGCGCAATATAACTTTATAGAATGGTTTGCAATGCTGTTTTCAGCCGGCTACGGTATTGCCTTGTTGTTTTATGGGGTGGCTGAGCCGGTACTGCATTTTGCTACGCCGCCACTATCAGAACCACAAACGATTGCCGCGGCAAAAGAGGCCATGCAGATTGCTTATTTTCACTGGGGCTTTCATATTTGGGCGATTAATGGGGTAGTGGCGCTGACCTTGGCTTATTTTGCTTTTCGTCAAGGGTTGCCTTTGTCCATGCGCTCGACACTTTATCCTATCATAGGCGACAAGATATATGGACCTATCGGTCATGCGGTCGATGTTTTTGCTATTTTAGGCACGCTATTTGGCCTTGCCACAAGTTTAGGTATTTCAGTCTCGCAGATTAACACCGGTTTGAATTATTTGGTGCCAAGCATCCCTGTCAATACTACAGTACAGGTCATTGCGATTACACTGATAACGGCTCTGGCACTGATTTCCGTATTAGCAGGGATGGATAAGGGCGTAAAAAGGCTGTCAATATTGAATATGATACTAGCAACGGCGCTCATGTTGTTTGTATTCGTCGTCGGTCCGTCAGTCTTTATTTTGAATGCCTTTATGGAGAATACTGGCAGTTATTTGGGTAATATCGTTGAGCGTACCTTTAGCTTGCAAGCCTATCAGCATGGCGATTGGATCACCAGCTGGACGCTATTTATCTTTGCTTGGACGATTTCATGGTCGCCTTTTGTCGGGATATTTATCGCCAAGATTAGCCGCGGGCGTACGATTCGCGAGTTTATCGCTGGCGTCATGTTAGTGCCGACTATTTTTACTTTCTTTTGGTTTGCCGTCTTCGGTGATACCGCCTTAAACATGATTATGGTGCAAGGCTATGAGTCGCTCATTACGGAAGTACAGAACAACCAAGCGATTGCGCTGTTTAAACTGTTAGAGAACCTACCATTGACGCAAGTGGTGTCGGGGTTAGCAGTCGTGCTGATTATTACCTTTTTTATTACCTCGTCAGACTCAGGCTCACTAGTGATAGACTCGCTAGCGGCGGGTGGCCGTAGTGATACGCCAGCTTGGCAGCGCACGTTTTGGGTGCTTATCTTAGGGGTTGTGGCGTCTGTACTGCTGCTGGCAGGTGGTCTTCAAGCATTGCAGACGGCAGCTATCGTCAGTGCCTTGCCGTTTACTATGATTATCTTGATTGCGATGTTTGGTATGTGGCGCGCGCTCCGTATCGAGGGGCATCGTAATGAAAGCTTAGCCGACAACAATCATCTGCCGCCGCATCTATTAAAGCTTGAGGCTTGGCGAGATCGTATTGACTATATTACTGATCAGCCAAGTCGTGAGGAAGTGCTCGCTTATATTCAGGGTACGGTCATGGAGTCGATGACTAAGGTCGCTGAAAAATTCGCCGAGAGAGGCTGGGTACCTGAAGTCAATTACGATGATATCAATAATCGCGCGGTACTAGAGCTGCAGCGTGGAGATGATGTTGAGTTTTGGTATGAGGTGCGCCTATCTAATCATGAGCTGCCCGACTACTATGCCGAAGACACTGATGGCTCAGCAGACGACAAGACAGCAGTAGATAACACAGAAGAAGCGACACAAGAGCATCAGTACCGCGCGCAAGTGTATCTACGCCGCGGCGCTCAGACCTATGATCTCTATGGCTATCAATCGGAGTCAGTGATTAATGACATCATTGATCACTTTGAGAAGTACCTCAAGTTCTTACATGAATCTCCCAACAGCCTGCCGTGGCGTATGCAAGAGCATGATGACAATATTACCCTAGAGCAGGGCAGTGTGTTTGATAAGTAAGCGGCGCATCGCCTATTTGGAAGTCATATTGAAAGTCATAGCGGCAAAGGATTGACGTGAATGGCTTGCAATATGCGTACGAACCCTTAGAATAACGGCTTGTTTTCTATGCAAATCAAGCCGTTTTTTATGTCTATAAATACTTCTGCGAATTCTGCGATGGCTGATTCTTCAGCACCAGTTGCCGCTCAGCATCCCTTATTACAGCCGCTTGATATCGGTGGTCTGAGTATCGAAAACCGTCTGATGGTCGCGCCCATGGCCGGCGTGACGGACAACCCTTTTCGTAGACTGTGCAAATCTTTTGGCGCCGGGCATGCTGTCAGTGAAATGATCATCGCAGATACCGCGCTCTATGCCCGTAAAAAATCTTTATACCGAGCCAATTTCGATGGTGAGATTGCGCCAATATCAGCTCAGATAGCGGGCGCTGAGCCGGATAAACTTGCTGAGGCGGCGCGTTATCAGATCGACAACGGCGCCCAGATTATCGACATCAATATGGGCTGTCCGGCTAAAAAAGTCTGCCGTAAGCTTGCAGGATCGGCGCTATTGCAGGATGAGGATTTGGTTGCGCGTTTGCTTGATGCGGCGGTAAATGCCGTTGATGCGCCTGTGACGCTAAAGACGCGTTTGGGCTTTGAAAATGGCCGTGAAAATATCTTGCGAGTTGCCAAGCGCGCAGAGCAAGCAGGCATAGCGGCTATCGCCATTCATGGGCGTACGCGCGAGGATATGTACACAGGTAATGCCCGTTATGAGCTTATCCGCGCGGTCAAAGACAGCATCAATATTCCAGTGATTGCTAATGGCGATATCGATAGCGCGCAAAAAGCGCAACAAGTGTATGAGCTGACCGGCTGTGATGCGGTGATGATAGGCCGCGCCGCACAAGGCCAGCCGTGGCTGTTTCGCGATATTGAGCACTACTTGCGTACCGGTGAACAATTAGCTGCGCCTACTATCCGCGAGATCAAAGATATAGTGTTAGCGCACTTGCAAGAGCTGTATGACTTTTATGGTGAGTATTCAGGATGCCGTATCGCACGTAAACATATCGCTTGGTACACCACAGGTATTCCTAGTTCTAACGCCTTTCGTCAAGCGATGTATGGCGAGGAGAGTACAGCAGGACAGTTTCGAGTAGTGGAGGAGTTCTTACAAGCGCACGAATGATAGTAAGCCTTTATTTTTCTGCTCAAACGGTATGCAGCGTCAAAGCTAAGATGAAGTCACTAGATAAAACGTTCTCAAAGCACCTTTTACGCTTAGAGTGTCTCGATGACCATTGTATATATTCTCCAAATCAAGTAAAGTCAAAGACGCAGGTCTTACTATGTAGTCTTTATAGGAGTAGGGGCTATATTTTGCTCGAGGTTACGCTGTACACACAGCCAGTCACATATACAATAATTAAATAACAAGGATGTTTTATGGCAAACCCTTCAAAGAAAAAAATTAGCAAAGTCGTCAAAGGTAAAAATATTATCATCACCGGTGCTTCAAGTGGTATCGGCGAGCGTACGGCTTTTTTACTTAGTGAGTGCGGTGCACACGTTATCTTACTTGCCCGTACTGAAGAGAAGCTAAAAGTCGTCAAAGAAAACATTGAAGTATTAGGCGGCAAGGCCAGCTATTATCCTTGTGACTTGACCGACATGGATGATATCGAAAAGACTAGCAAGCTTATTCAAGAAGACTTCGACAGTATCGACGTTCTAGTCAATAATGCAGGCCGCTCCATCCGCCGCTCTGTTCATGAGTCAGTCAATCGCTTTCACGATTTTGAGCGCACCATGGATATTAACTATTTTGGCGCAGTTAAGATTATCCTGGCTTGCTTACCCGGCATGATAGAGCAAAAAACCGGTCAAATCGTCAATATATCCTCGATTGGTGTACTAGCCAATAGCCCACGTTTTGGCGCTTATGTCGCCTCAAAATCTGCTCTAGATGCTTTTAGTCGCTGCTTAGCTGCTGAGGTCAAAGGCGATAACATTACCATTACCAATATCTTTATGCCGCTGGTGCGCACGCCGATGATTGCACCGACCAAACTATATCGCTACATGCCAGCACTGATGCCTAATGAGGCGGCTATGATGGTAGCCAAAGCTATCGTGAAAAAACCCAATAGTATCGCCAGCGGCATGGGTAAGTTTGCCTCTGCAACTTATTCGCTAGCGCCAGCCATCAACGTTGGCATTCAGTCTATCGGCTATCGTATCTTCCCAAGCTCATCGGCTGCGCAAACGACAGATACTAAGCCTACTTTAGCGCAGCGCGCCTTTGCTAGAATCCTGCCAGGCGAGCATCATTAAAATAGCACTTTAGTGGACTTGGTATGAATAAAAAGGATGCTTCGGCGTCCTTTTTAGTTTTTCGTCAGTTTTGTTAAGGGAACAACGAGTGGTTCCCTAGTGAGGACTTGAATCTTTGGCTGTGAGCTAATGTTATTAAGGTTTCAACTTGCTGAGATAGCCACAGTGTACTTCATGATGTACTTACCATAGATATTCTATCTATGATCGGTGCGCTAGTGAGGACTTGAAGAGACCATCCCAGATTCTGTGTAACTGACGTTTAGATTAAATACTTACACAAAATTTAGGAAGGTCTCCCAGATTCTTATCAAAGACTTCATCATCTATTATTCG